>CAZKEW010000010.1:0-22738 GCA_964551885.1 uncultured Eubacteriales bacterium | reverse complement strand
GAGCGAATCCCTTGACCAAGCTAAAAAAACAATCACGGAAATAGAAATGCTATCGCCGGGCCCTGTTGCCTTGACTTTTAGGGATGTTGAATCTAATATTTATCGATGACTCTAAGAAACCGATAAAAATCAAGAACTTAAGAGATAGAGAAACCGTCAGATGAAAGAAATCTATCCATTCCAGGAGGTCGAAGAGAAGTGGCAGAGAATCTGGGAGGAGAAAAAGGTTTTCCAAGCTGCCGATGACCCCCAAAAGACTAAATATTATTGCTTAGAGATGTATCCCTACCCCTCGGGATACATTCACATGGGACATGTCAGGAATTATTCCATCGGTGACGTGATCTCGCGCTTCAAGTTCATGAAAGGGTTCAACGTCATCCATCCTATCGGTTGGGATGCTCTCGGGATGCCGGCTGAAAACGCCGCCATCCGGCATGGCATTCACCCTCAGAAATGGACCATGGATAACATTGCCCATATGAAAAGCCAGTTGAAGCGTCTGGGTTATAGCTATGACTGGTCGAGAGAGGTCAACACCTGCCTCCCCGAGTACTACAAGTGGAACCAGTGGATCTTCCTGAAGATGTTTGAACGCGGGCTGGCCTTCCGCAAGAAAAGCTGGGTAAACTGGTGTCCGCAGTGCCGGACTGTTTTGGCGAATGAACAGGCTGCCGGTGGACAATGCTGGCGTTGCGATACTGCCGTCGAGCAAAAGGAGATGGACCACTGGTTCTTGAGGATTACAGCCTATGCCCGGGAGCTCCTTGAAGGGCACCGCGACCTCGAAAAATGGCCTGAGCACGTCCTCCTGATGCAAAAGAATTGGATCGGCGAAAGCGAAGGCGCCCTCATTTCCTTTCCTCTCGAAAACTCATCCCAAGCCATCAGGGTTTTCACAACGAGGATAGATACGATCTTCGGAGCCACTTTCCTGCTTCTTTCGCCCGAGCATCCGCTCAGCCAGGAACTTATCACCGGTTCTCCGGAAAAGTCGAAGCTTCAGGATTGGATCACGCGGAGCGTCCGGGAAGTTAGGAAGAAAAACAGGGAAGAAGAGCAAGAAAAGGAGGGCATTGATACGGGAAAGAAAGCTTTGAATCCCTTTTCTAGAGAGAAAATACCCATCTGGATTGCCAATTATGTGCTGATGGATTATGGGACCGGCGCCATCATGGCCGTCCCCGCGCATGACCAAAGGGACTTTGAGTTGGCCAAGAAATATGGCCTTCCCACGAGAGTCGTCATCGCTCCGGAAGAGCATCCCGCTTTGGAGGGTCCGCTGGAGAGCGCCTTTGAGGATTACGGAGTCCTCGTTCAATCCGGTCCTTTTTCTGGTTTGAAATCTCGCGAGGCCGTGGAAAAGATGGCCGAATTTGCCCGAACCCGGGGGTTTGGCCGGAAGAGCACGATTTACAGGCTTCGGGACTGGGGAATCTCCAGGCAGAGATATTGGGGCACTCCGATACCTGTGATTTACTGCCAGAGGTGCGGGATCGTTGGTGTTCCTTACGAGGACCTGCCCGTAGAGCTGCCTCATGATGTCAAATTTACGGGTGAGGAAGGTTCTCCTTTGGAAAGGGCGCCCGCGTTTGTAAATACCATCTGTCCAAAATGCCGAGGGAAAGCCAGGCGCGAGACGGACACGATGGATACTTTCTTTGATTCATCCTGGTACTTTTTCCGGTACGCGACTCCCCATGAAAATGCGGCTCCTTTCGACCCTAAAATTGCCGCTTATTGGCTTCCTGTCGACCTGTATATCGGCGGCGTAGAGCACGCCATTCTGCATCTCATCTATTCCCGGTTTTTTGCCAAAGTCTTCAGAGATTTAGGTTACACGTCGATTAATGAACCTTTCCCTCATTATTTGGCCCAGGGAATGGTCACAAAAGACGGCGCGGCCATGTCCAAATCAAAGGGGAATGTCATTGACCCAGATGACATGATCAAGGAATACGGGGCCGACGCCTTAAGGCTGTTTATTCTTTTTGCCTCTCCTCCGGAGAAGGAGTTCGCCTGGGCCGAGGAGGGGATTGAGGGATGTTTCCGCTTCCTCAACCGTGTCTGGACGCTTGTCGAGGAAAGCGAGGACTTGTTCTCCGGGGCGATCGCTTCATCGAGAACCCCGGCTTTCGGTCCGGCGGAATATGGCCTAGCCTTGCTGAAAAAGACACACCAGACCATCAGGAAGGTGGGCGAGGATATCGAGAAAAGGTTTCACCTGAACACAGCTGTAAGCTCCATCATGGAGCTCTATAACCAGGCCAAAAAAGAGAAGGACGTCTTGAGATCGAGTGAGGATGGGAGAAAAATCCTGCGGTTGGCTGTGGAAAGCCTGATCATTCTCCTCTCACCTTTTGCGCCCCACCTGTGTGAGGAGCTCTGGGAGAGGACAGGGCACCAAGGGCCTTTGGCCCGATTTCCCTGGCCGGCTTTCGACCCTGAGTTGGCCAAAGAGGAAACAGTGACGGTTGTTGTCCAGGTGAACGGCAAACTGCGGGATAAATTTGATGCAGATGCGGATATCACAGAGACAAAGATGCAGGAGAAAGCCCTGCATTTGGACCGCATCCAGGCGCTCATCGCAGGGAAGCCAATTAAAAAGGTAATCTGCGTCGAGAATAAGCTGGTGAACATCGTCATCTAGGGAATAGGCTGATGAAAAAACTTCTCGCTCTGACGGTTTTATGTTTTTTCTTTATTCACTGCGGCTACCATCTGCGGGGTACTGGAAGCAATCTTCCCCCGGGCATCAAGAGAGTCGATATTCCCATGTTCAAAAATATGACAACCCGGTTTGAGCTGGACCTGAAGCTGACCCAGAGTGTGATCGATGAGCTCGTGACAAGAGGCAAGTTTGAGGTAGTCAGCGATTTTGGAAATGCCGATGCCGTTTTGCTTGGGGAGATCGTCGCTTTTAACGTCAATCCTATCGCTTTTTCCAGCCAGAACACGGCGGACCGGTATAATATCACTATCGTGGCCAAGATTGTGCTTCGCGACCTCTCTAACCAGAAAGTTATTTTTTCCAACCCCAATTTCGTCTATATAGAGGAGTACGAGGTTCCGGCAGGAACGAGTTACGAGACCTGGGAGACTCAGGCTATCAACAAGGTGGCTGATAAATTTGCCCGCAGCTTGGTCAGCACACTTCTCGAAGGATTCTGAATGTTCTTCAGCTACCTGCTCGGTGGGGAAATCAAGGAGGATCGCCTTCTCGCTTGTTATTTTCTCTATGGAGAGGAAACGTATCTCGCTCATCAATTCGTCCGCCAGTTGAGAGATGCCGTGATTCCCTCCGATGCGCAGGGGTTCAACTTAGAGAGATTTGACCTGGAGGATTCGCGCTGGGCTGACATCATAGATTTGGCCCGGACAGTCCCGTTTTTCTTCTCTCCCTGGCGGATCGTCGTCGTCGAGGGCTCCGAGGGCCGCGAGGACAAACTTTCCTCGCTCGAAGAAAATATTCTCAGGGAGTATTTTCGTTCTCCGTCCCAGAGGACAATTCTGGTCGTCATTTTTTCCGGGAAAATCAAGAAATTCCACCCTTTGGTTAAATTTTTCGCCTCGCTGCCTTCTTCTTCGGTTCTTCTGAAGGAATTGAGGCCTCTTAAGGAAAGCGGGCTGATTTCCTGGATAGATAAGAAGCTCGAAGGGCTCGGCAAGTCAGCCACACCTGAGGCCAAGAGGAGGCTGGTGGAGATCATCGGCAACGACCTGCAGAGGATCGATAACGAGCTGGAAAAGATAGCAACTTTTGTCGGCGAACGGCGAGTGGTCGACCTCGATGATGTGAATCAAGTCTGTGACTGGGTCAAGACTTTTGTCGCCTGGGAGCTAACCGACTGCCTGGAAAAAGCGGATTATGAGCAGACTCTTATCGTTTTGAATCGCTTCTTCAAAGAGGGCGTTGAGTCCGAGTACATCGTCGGAATCATGGCCAATTTTTTCCGCGATCTCTTGCTGGCTAAGCTTTGGCTAAGAGAAAATCGAGACAAAAAAGATATCTTCGCCGAGTTGAAGCCTCATATCAACGTGAAATTTAAAAACCTTTATGTGGCCAAATTCAAGGGGTTTTTTGCCCTGGTCGAAGGGTTTTCTAACGATGATTTAGGCCACGCCATCGGAGAGCTCCGCAAAATCGACCTTTTGATCAAGACATCGGATGCTTCCGCTCAGGTTCTTCTGGAGAGGTTTGTTTTTGATTACTGCAGCCGAAGAGATCAGAAGACGGGAAAAAAGAGTTTTACTTGGAGGGAGAGGGGCTAATCAGTCCCACCTGGCGGCTCAGGCGGGATTTGTACCTGGCGCCTTTATTTTCGTGAATCGTCCCTTTCTTCACAGACTTATCTATCAAGGAGACCGTTTGAGGAAGAAGCTTCTCGGCGGCTTTCTTGTCTTTCTCTTGGATGGCCTCTCTCAATTTTTTAACTTGAGTCCGCAGAGTGGATTTGTTTTTTCCTTGAATGGCATTTCTCCGGAGGCTGCGGCGCCACTGACGGACTACTGAAGGATGACGAGCCATTTCTTTCTCCTTATCTTGAGCGATTATGATAAAATATCCCGGCCCTAAAGTCAACGGGCAAGACGGTTGCTGCTTTATGCCATGACGGCCGCGAGACGGAAAATCAAAAAAATCGTTAAAAGATAGGCAAGACTATTGGAGTGAGAAACCAATGAAAATCGTCTTGCAGCGAGTGAGACAGGCAGCTGTCGAGGTGGACGGCCGTGTCGTGGGAAAAATTGGCCAAGGGATCTGTCTCCTCATTGGAGTTGAAAAAGGAGATACCGAGGAAGAGGCCGAGTTTCTGGCCAGAAAAGTCACCGAGCTGCGCATTTTCCCCGATGACGCGGGTAAGATGAATCTGTCCCTCGCCGAGATAGGCGGAGAAGTCCTGGCAATATCCCAGTTTACGCTTGCGGGCTCGACAAAAAAGGGGAGAAGACCGAGCTTCGATGAGGCGGAAGAGCCTCAGAAGGCAGAGGCGCTATTCAATCATCTGGCGGGCTTGATCAGGCAGAGGGGTTTCAGGGTCGAGACAGGGATTTTTCAGGCGATTATGGACGTTCACCTCACCAATGAAGGTCCGGTGACCTTTATTTTAGAGGCAAGAAAGTCCGGTGCGCCTGAGCCAAAGGATACCCCCTGAACCCGGGCTGACCTCTTTCAGCCGCTAAACCTCACCCTGCTCACTCGGCGCAAAGCATTAGCGGCAGCTGTCCTGACATAGGCGCTCTTGTCTTTGGCCAATTTGACCAAAAGCGCCAGGGCTTCTTTGCCGCCGATTTCTCCGAGTGCGTCGGCAGCGCTCTTGCGGACATCGACATTGGAATCAGCCAGCGCTTGTTCGATCGAGGGAAGCGCCCCGGCATCTTTTCTCCGGCCCAAGATCTTGAGCGCCGCGCTTTTGACGTACCAGGGCGGGTTATGCAATTTTTCGTAGAGGGGAGAAAGGTTCCAGACCTCCCTTTGGCTTAACTCCTTGATCAAAAAATCGCGGTTTGCCTCACAAGGATCAGCCAGGGCTGCCAGCAAGACTTTAAGCACCCAGGAAGCCTTGAGCTTAGAGATCGCTTTAAGAATCTTGAGCCTTCTATCTTTATCAGGGAGGGACTCCAGCTTCCGGAGAACGGCTTCCGCATAAAACCTGTTTTTCTTGTCTTTTTCCTCAAACTCCTTGACGGCTCTCTTGGCGGCATTGGCTAAGGCTCTGAAGCTATCGTCGAGGTAGTTCTCGTAAACTTCAAATTCCTGATAGGAGGCCTGTCTCAAGAATTTCAAAGCGGTGGCTTTCACCAAAGGAGAGGATTTTTCTTCCTTGAGGAGGGAGAGGAGGAAAGAAATCCGTTCTTCTTTGTCGAGGGTATCGATACTGGTGTAGAGAAACCTTATTTTTTTATGAGGAGTGAGGATGGAAAACTTTTGTGAAAACTCCGCCAGGGTCATCGCCGCTCAAAAAAAAATTAATTCAATCAGACCATATCGAGGATGTGGCCCAACTTTTCTTTTTTGGCCTTCAAGTACTTGAGGTTTGTCCGGTTCGGGGCTACTTCAATGGGCACTCGGTCGACAATCTCGAGTCCGTAACCCGCCAGGCCGATGAATTTGCGCGGGTTATTGGTCATGAGCCTGATTTTCTTCACGCCCAAAGAAACGAAGATCTGGGCCCCTATGCCGTAATCCCTCTGGTCAGGTTTGAACCCGAGTTTGCGGTTGGCCTCCACCGTGTCCTCCCCCTGATCTTGGATGGCATAGGCCCTGATTTTATTGGTCAAGCCAATTCCTCTTCCTTCCTGGTTGAGGATGTAAAGGATGATCCCCTTACCCTCTTTCTCGATAATTTCCATGGCGCGATGAAGTTGCTCCCCGCAGTCGCAGCGGCTGGAACCAAAAGTATCCCCTGTCAGGCATTGGGAGTGAGCCCGGACGAGCACGGGTTCGTCGTTATTGATTTCTCCCTTGACCAGGGCAATATGATTTTCGTGATGGATGGTATCCTCGAAGACAAAGATCCGGAAATGCCCATGTTTCGTGGGCAGGTCAGCTTCGTCGATTTTTCTGACCAAGCTCTCATGCTTCATCCGGTACTTGATGAGCTCAGCGATAGTCAGAATAGGGATGTGATGTTTTTCGCTGAATTTTTCGAGTTGGGGCATCCGGGCCATGGTCCCGTCTTCGTTCATGATTTCGCAGATGACCCCGGCAGGGGTGAGACAAGCCAGTCGAGTCAAGTCGACGGCGGCTTCCGTCTGTCCGGCCCTGGCCAGAACTCCGCCTTCCCTTGCCTGAAGGGGAAAGATGTGGCCCGGCCGAACAAGGTCTGAAGGCTTTGTCTCTGGGTCTATGGCGACCAGGGTGGTTTTGGCGCGGTCGTAGGCAGAAATACCGGTTGTGACTCCCTCTTTGGCGTCGATGGAAACAGTAAACGCTGTTTCGAAACGCGAAGTGTTTTCGCGCACCATCAACGGCAGCTGGAGTTCCTCGAGCCTTTGCCTCATCAGGGGAAGGCAGATCAGCCCGCGGCCGTAACGGGTCATGAAATTGATGATCTCAGGGGTGACCTTCTCGGCGGCAACCATCAGGTCACCCTCATTCTCTCTATCTTTATCATCCACGATAATGATGAGGCGCCCAGCTTTGACTTCTTCCAGGGCCTGCTCAACAGTCGCCGTTTTCGTTTCTCTATCCATAAGATTGGCCTTAAAGCTTTATTTTTCCTCTACTTTTCCAATTATACACATATTTACCGAGGATGTCACACTCGAGATTTACCTCTTCCCCCCTTTTCAGGTCCCCTAAATTTGATTTCTCGATCGTGAGGGGGATAAGCTCAACATCAAACGAGGAAGGCCTTAGGTCGGCAATGGTAAGGCTGACGCCGTTTACAGCCACTGAGCCCTGGGGAATGAAATAAGGCCTGAGTTCGGGCGGGAAAGAGACGGTGAGTCTTTTGCCGGGCTTTCTATCTGTTATCCGGAGGACTTTTCCCTTGCCGTCAATATGGCCGGTCACGAGATGACCGCTGAGCGGGGATTGAAGGGTGAGAGGAAGCTCCAGGTTCATTCTTTCCCCGGTTTTGAGTGAGCCGAGATTCGTCTTCCGGAGGGTCTCTTGGGAAAGATTGAAAAAAACGATGTTCCCTTCCCTTTTAGTGAGGCTCAGACAGACGCCGCTAAGAGCTACGCTTTCTCCGACTTCCAAAAATGGGAATTGGGGCGGCGCTTCCACGGCGATCTCCTGTTTTCCCTGCCGGTATCCCTTAAAAATGCCCTGATGATGGATGATCCCCGTAAACATCAGAAATATCCTTCCACGATGATGTCCCTCCCAATTTTAAACGACGAGATTTTTCGAAATTCCCAGGACTCTTTGATCAGGCTGATCCCTTTTCCTTCGAAAAAGGAAGGGGCTCTTTCTCCGCCTATAAGCCGCGGAGAGATGGCCAGAAAAAGCTTATCCGCCAGTTTTTCTTCGAGCATGGAGGTCAGCAAACGGCTGCCTCCTTCGACCAGCAGGCTGGACAGGCCTTTCTCTCCCAGTCGAGGGAGCACCTCTTTTATCTCCACTTTTTGGCCTGAGCCTGGAATCTGGACGATTTCAACACCCTTTTTTCGCAAGGTCTCTGTCTTTTTAGGCGAAGCCCTTTTTGAGGTAAAAATGGCGATTTCCCCTTGCCCGAGAGTGGTAAGAATCCTGGCCTCAAGAGGAAAGCGAAGCTCGGAATCAAGGATGACCCTCGTTATTTTTTTCCCTCGCCAGTGGGGATGCCTGATGGTAAGCCTCGGGTCGTCCTTAAGGATGGTGTTAATTCCCACCATGATGGCGTCATATTCGCCCCGGACAAGATGGGCGTACTCTCTTGTCTGCGGAGAAGAGATCCAGCGGGAGTCGGATGTCCTTGTCGCTATCCTGCCGTCGAAACTGACTGCCGCCTTAAGCGTCACGAAAGGAATTCCTTGGGTGATATATTTGATATAAGTTTCGTTCAGAATTTTGTTCCTTTCGTCGAGGAGGCCGACTGAGACTTCTATTCCCGCGGCGCGTAATGCCTGGATTCCTTTCTTGAACACTATGGGGTTAGGGTCCGGAGAAGACACGACAACCCTTTTCGGCGCAGCCCGAAGCACGGCATCCACGCAAGGAGGAGTTCTTCCCCAGTGGACGCAGGGCTCTAAGGTGAGATAAAAGGTGCTTCCTCTTGCCAGCGAGCCTGCCCGTTCAAGGGCGATGACTTCGGCGTGGGGATTCCCAGGTCTTTCATGATAGCCGTAGCCGACAATCTTTTCCTCGTGGACGAGAATTGCCCCCACATACGGGTTTGGACGGGCCCATCCTCTGGCTTTCTCAGCCAGACCGTAAGCCATCTCCAGATAAGAAGAATCCTTGAAGTCTTTCATGAAATCAACGCGTTCACAAACTGATCGGGAGAGAAAGGAAGCATGTCCCGGACGTCTTCTCCTAGGCCGATGAATTTTATCGGGAGCTTGAGCTCGTCAACGATGCCGACAACGCTCCCTCCCTTGGCTGTGCCGTCGAGTTTGGTGAGGAAAATCCCCGTAATCCCAGAAAACTTGAGAAATTCTCTGGCTTGGACCAAGGCGTTCTGGCCTATGGTCGAATCCAGCACCAGAAGGATTTCCTGAGGAGCCCCGGCGATTTCCCTGGCGATAATTCTTCTGATTTTTTCGAGCTCATTCATCAGGTTTGTGTTGGTGTGGATTCGTCCTGCCGTATCGACGAGGAGGAGGTCATATCCATGAGCCTTAAAGGATTGCAGGGCATCATAAACCACGGCGGCCGGGTCCGCTCCGTACTGGCCTCGGATCACGGGAATTTTGAGCCTTTTTCCCCAGATCGCCAGTTGCTCTTGGGCGGC
Organism: uncultured Eubacteriales bacterium; assembly: GCA_964551885.1. GTDB lineage: Bacteria > Acidobacteriota > Aminicenantia > Aminicenantales > UBA8522 > CAZKEW01. The sequence goes on along the minus strand of CAZKEW010000010.1, from coordinate 13,358 downwards.
AGCCCTGAAGGTATCGGCCGCGACCAGCAGAACCTTCTTTCCTTTGTCTTTGAAATAATAAGCAAGCTTTGCCAGGGAAGTCGTTTTCCCTCCCCCGTTAACGCCGACCATCATGATCACGGCCGGTGAAGAGTTGACGGAAAGCTCAGGGGGATACTGCCCCAGGAGATGAACCAGTTCTTCTAAGAGGGCTTTTTGGATCTCTGGAAAGCGGTCGTCTTTTTTGGTTTTTTCTTTGAGAGAAAGAATGATCTTATCTGTGGCTGAAATCCCCGTATCTGCAAGAATCAAGACTTCGGCGAGCTCCTCCAGGATCTTATCCCGCGGCTTGGCGCTCTCAAGGAGCTCTTCGAATTTCTGGCGCAGGGATTGGCTCGTTTTGAGCAATTTTTCTTTGAGACTTCCCAACACAGCAGAACCATTATATTTTCCGGTTATTTTAGAGTCAAGGCGGGAGGTATGAGGGCTGAAAAGGATTCGCTCCCAGCTGAGATTTTTCACGCCATGAAAATTTTGGCTTTTTCGGCGGCTGCGTAACTCCGCACGATTATTCTTTAGCCTAAACTGAGAGTTCGTGCCATCTGAAGGCCTAGATGAATGAAGCCTGGCGTGCTCAGACATACTCGCCGGCCTGCGGCTTCCCTCAAAACCCAAAATTTTCAGGCTAAATCTCGCATGGTCGCTTCATCCCTTTCCAGCCCTCCTAAATATTCTAATCACGGAAAAAAAGATGCTTCCTCCCCGAGCCTGGTTGTGGATTCCCAGGGATTGTGATAAATTGACATCTGTCATATGGAAAATTCCCGGTGGTCTATTGCTCCTCTCCGGACCGAAGCTAAAATCATTGCCGAAGAGCTGGGGATTCCCCTTCCCATTGCCCAAATCTTGACCAATCGGAATATCCTCTCTCCCAAAGAGGCGGAGACGTTTCTTTTTGGGACTCTTGATAACCTCCACGACCCCTTCCTGTTTAGGGATATGGCTAAAGCTGTGGAGAGGATTCTGAGGGCGATTCGACAGAAGGAGAAGATCCTGATTTTTGGGGATTATGATGTGGATGGGGTGCTCTCGGTGGTGATCCTGCTCAAAGCTCTCAGGGCTTTGGGAGCGGAGGTCGATTATTTTATCCCCGAACGACTAAAAGAAGGGTATGGGATTAAGGAAGAACACCTCAAGATCGTCAGGGAAAGAAAGTCCCGGCTGGTTATCAGCGTCGATTGCGGAATAAAAGCTGTTGCCTTTGCTGCCAACGCAAGAAAAGAAGGTGTAGATGTTATTGTCACGGATCATCACCGGCCCGGAGAAATCCTGCCCGAGGTTGCGGCCCTGATCAACCCGGTGCTTAAAGATTCTACCTACCCTTACAAGAACTTGGCGGGGGTGGGAGTTGTCTTTAAATTGCTGCAGGCGCTCTTAGGCCAAGAAGGGAAGGCGTCGTCCCTGCCTCATTATGCCAAGCTGGTTGCGATTGGGACGATCGCCGACGTGGCCGAACTCAGAGGAGAGAACAGGCTTTTGGTCAAGCAGGGGTTGAAAGGATTGGAGAATGCCTCAAACATGGGGCTGAGGAGCCTGCTCAAGAACTGCGGCTTGCAGAAGAAAAGGATTACCGAGGGAGACATCGGGTTCAGGATTGCCCCGAGGATCAATGCCGCCGGCAGGATGGGAGCGGCGGACCTTGCCGTCAAGCTTTTCTTCTCCGAAAACGAAGAGGAATCGACCCAAATGGCCCTCTGGCTTGATGATCTGAATGCCAAGAGGCAGAATGAAGAAAAGAAAATCTACAAGGAGGCATTGAACAGAGTCAAAAAGAGATCTCTTGACCGTCGCTATAAATTATTGGTTCTGGGATGTGAGAGCTGGCACCGCGGGATCATCGGGATTGTGGCCTCTAAGCTCAAGGATTTCTTCTACCGGCCCGTGCTGCTTTTCCATTATGAGGATGGGAAAGCACATGGTTCGGGAAGAAGCATCAGCGAATTTTCGCTTATCGATTGCCTGGATGAATGTCGGGAATTCTTCTTGGATTACGGAGGACACACCCTGGCTGTGGGCTGTATTCTTATGAAAGACCAGCTGGACCTTTTCAAGCAAAAGGTCAACGGCGTTGTCCACGAGAAGCTCCGGGACGAGGACTTAAAAAGAAAGATCTGGATCGATGCGCAAATGAATTTTTCTGACATCGATATTTCCTTTATCGAGAACTTCCTCCTCCTGTCACCTTTTGGCGTCGGCAATCCCAAGCCCGCATTTCTCACAACAGGCGTGGAAGTCGTGAGCCCTCCTCAGCTTATCCAGGATAAACATCTCAAGTTCTTGGCCAGGCAAGGAGGGAAGACGTTTGAGGCGCTGGGCTGGGAGAAGAGGGAATGGCTTCCAGAGATCCAAAAGGGAGACCAAATCCACATCGTCTATTCTCTCCAATCCTCGACATTTCTCGGAGAGGAGAAGTTCAGCCTTTCCCTCGAGGATATGAAGAAAGAATGACAAAGATGACAAAAGTCACGCTGACGAAGGCGCTCAGAGCCGGCCTCATCGCCGTTTTGTTTCTCGTCATCTTCATCATCTCGTGGTATTTTATTTCTCATCGGCGTCCAACTTCCGTGCCTCCGCTCAAAGTCGAGGGCATCTCACCTCAGAAAGTCGAAAGACAAGAGGGCATAGAGCATTTCGATTTTCGGGGACAAAGGGTCATTCAGGCCAAGGCTGCCAGACACTATGCCGGCGAGAATAACCGTTATTATCTCGAGGGGAATGTCGAGATTAAGGAGGGGGGGGGAAAGGGGAGGCAGGAGATTTTTATTTCAGGGGACAAGGTCAGCCATGACAAAGATTGGACAGAAGCTTTCCTTGAGGGGCAGGCTAAACTCAAATATGGCGACCTTACCTTGGCCTCGCCTTCTTTCTCCTACCAAAGAAGTGTAGATATCCTTTCTACGGATAAAGGGGTGGCCTTCTCTTCACCAAAGCTCTCCGGGAAGGCCCTCAAAATGGTTTATTCCTTCAAGGAGGAATCTATCCGCTTGGAAGGGAATGTTGAGCTTCAACTCACCGACAAGGCTGAGAGTTCTTCGCCTTTCGTGATGAAAGGAGACGTCTTCACCTACAACCGCCAAGATAAAAAGGGCAGCGCAGCCGGGAACGGCTCTTTTTCTCTGGGTGAAAATCATGGACAGGCTGAGTCCTTCGATTTCGAACTCACGGCGGATGAGCAGTACCTTCAAAATCTCCTGTTAAAAGGAAGCGTCAAAGCTTATCTCGTTGAAGACGAGGGCGCAGATTCTCCGGGAAGAAATATCCTTCTGTCTAAAGCCAAGCAAAGGGAAATCTCCGGCGACGAGATTAACCTCAGGGCTTTTGAGAACCTGTCCAAGGTTCAAGCTGTAGAAGCAAACGGAAATTGTTTTTTGAAGTCTTTAGCTTCCTCAGGGGGACTCGTCGAAGTCCGGTCATCTCGGATGAATATCCTTTTTGACCGCTGGGGACGTCTGCGGGAGTTCAGCGCCCTGAATAAGGCGAGCATGATTGAGAAAGGGAAGGATGCTCGCGTCGAGCGAACGATGTCGGGAGATGAGATCTTCGTCGGCGAGAAGGGAGAAGTTCTGAACGTCAGGGCGGAAAAAGAAGGCGAGGCCCGGGCAGATACCCGAGACAGCGAAGTGACGGCCAGGGAAATCTTTCTCGATCCTCAAAGAGAGATTCTGGAAGCCAAGGGCGATGTCAAAATCATCCTTAAGCTCCAGCCCGAAAAGACTGAAGCCGTGGGCTTTTTTTCAAGCGAACTGCCTGTTTTTATCACTTGCCAAGGAATGAGATTCGAGAAGGAGCAGGAGCGTTTACTTCTTAAAGAGGGCATCAGAATGTGGCAGGATAAGCAGATGCTCTTTGCCGAGAAGCTGACCGTTTTGAAAAAAACGGGAGATCTTTCCGGCGAGGGCAAAGTTCGAGCCGTCTTCCCCTTTATGCCCAAAAAGGAAGGAGGGAAAGAAGGGAGGATGGAAATGGGAGGGGAGAAGATGAACCTGAGCTCCAAGGATAATCTTCTGACCTATGAACAGAAGTGCTGGCTCAAAGCCCAGAATGTCGACCTGAAGTCCGAGTCCCTTTTTGCTTATCCCCGGGAAAAGAAAGGGGAGATCCAGAAGATCGAAGCCAAAGGGAACGTGATTATCACCGAGGAGTTCAGGGAGGGAAGGGGAGAGCAAGCCCTTTACGATTTGGAAAAGGAAACCATCGTCCTGACCGGCAATCCGACCCTTATCGATAAGGAGAAGGGTATCATCGAGGGGGATAAATTGACTTTTCACCTGGGGGATGGTAGAATCCTCGTTGAAAATAAAGACAGAGAGCGCTCGGTCACCGTCATCAAATCGTGAAGAATGAAGTCCTACTTAAAAGCCATCGGTTTGGCCAAGAGCTATCGCCGGAAAAAAGTCGTTGACGATGTCTCGGTGGAAGTCAAGAAAGGAGAAATCGTCGGCCTCTTAGGCCCCAACGGAGCGGGAAAAACCACGACTTTTTCCATCATCATCGGCCTCGTTCCTCAAGACGCGGGGAAAATCTATTTAGGGGAGGAGGACATCACCGATATCCCCATGTACTTGAGGGCTCAAAAGGGGCTATGCCTTCTTCCTCAGGAGCCTTCCGCCTTCCGGAAACTCAGCGTGGAGGACAATCTTCTATCCATTATGGAAGTTATGCCGGAGTCCATTTCCAAGGGAGACGGCGGCGCGGGGAAAATTCTCCGGGAATTCGGGTTGGAAAGACTGGCCAAAGCCAAAGCCTACACACTGTCAGGGGGGGAACGAAGAAGACTCGAAATTGCGCGGGCCATGATAATGCGGCCGGAGTTCATCATGCTGGATGAGCCCTTTACCGGCATAGACCCTTTGGCTGTTCAGGACTTGCAGAAAATCATTCTCTTGTTGAGGGATAAAGGGATAGGGCTCCTTATCACAGACCACAGCGTGAGAGAGACTCTGAAAATCACAGACAGGGCTTATATCATCGACAGGGGCAAAATCCTCAAAGAGGGAGTCCCTCAGGAATTGATCCTTTCGGAGGAAGTCAAAAAATGCTATTTGGGCGAGGATTTCAACCTCTGATGAGAGAAGGAGAGTGAATTCATCCACCATGGTCATGAAACAGAGGCTTGACCAGAGACAAGTTCAAAAACTGATCCTGGCCCCTGCCCTCCAGCAGGCTATCAAGCTGCTCCCCATGACGAACTTGGAGCTGATCGAAGTCATTGATATTGAGCTTTCTCAAAACCCGATGCTGGAAGAAGAAACCCCCGAGAGAAAGGTCAAAGAGAAGGAGCAAGAAACAACAGGGGCGAGCGAGAGGGCAGACAATGTCGAGGCGGCCAGCCCAGATGATATGGCTTCGCGAGATAGCTCGGAGGCCGGGAGAGCATCCGAAGACCTGGAATTGGAATCACACTTTCAGGAGTATTTCGACGATGGATTTCGTCCGTATTTTTCCGAGAGGAAAGAAGTCCTTTCCCTGGAAAACATTGTGTCCAAAAGCCCTTCTCTTTGGGATCACCTGAATTGGCAAGCCAACCTGACTTTTTTTGAGAAAGAAGATCAAGACATTGCCCAGATGATCATCGGGAACATTAACGAGGACGGCTATCTCTCCGCTTCCGAAGAAGAGCTGGCCAGGATGGCAGCCGTGCCCCAGGAGAAAATCAGAGCGGTCCGGGAGAAGATCAAGTCCTTTGACCCGGTAGGGGTCGGGAGCATTGACTTGAAAGAGGCTTTGCTGGCTCAAATGGACTATCTCAAGATTGATGATGAGATCACTCGGCAGATTGTCCATGACTATCTTGCTCTTCTCGAAAAGTCGGATTTTGTCCAGCTGGCGAAGCTTTTGGGCATATCTCTTCAGGATATCAAGAACCATATTGAGGTTATCAAAAGACTGGATCCCACTCCCGGGAGAAAATACAGCCAGGAAAAGACATTCTATGTTGTTCCCGATATCGTTGTGGCCAAGGAAGATAACGAACTCATCGTCAGTTTGAATGATGAGGGCCTCCCCCGGTTGAGAATCAACGGTTACTACAAGAAGCTTTTGGCCAAAGCGGCAAAAGAGAATGTCGAGGTTTATCATTTTTTGAAGGACAAGCTGAAAAAAGCTCTCTGGTTTTTGCGCAGCCTCGACCAGCGCGATCAGACAGTCTACAAGGTGGCCAAGTACATTGTCGACAGGCAGCGCGACTTTTTTGAAAAAGGGATGGATTACATCAAGTCGCTGACCCTGATGGAAATTGCCAGAGAGATCGGTGTCCATGAATCGACAGTCGGCCGGGTGGTGGCCAACAAATTCATGACCACTCCCTGGGGAGTCTTCCCTCTCAAATATTTTTTTCATAAATCCCTTGTGGGAGATTTTGGAGAAGAGATCTCTTCTTTAAAAATAAAGGAGAAGATCAAGAAACTTGTCGAGAATGAAGACAAAGGTCATCCCTTGAGCGATATTGAGATAGAGGACATTTTGGCCAGGAATAATCTGAAGATTGCTCGCCGGACAGTGGCCAAATACAGAAGACAGCTCAAGATCCCGCCGTCTCACATCCGGAAAAGAAGGTCTATTATGGAGGGGAGTTAATGGTCGTGCATTTTACAGCTCGGCAAACGGATCTCACGCCGGAAATAAGGGCCTATTGTGAGAAAAGACTCAAAGCGCTAAAAAAATTATTGGGTTCGGTGATAGAAGTGGACCTTATTCTTTCTGTCGCGAAATACAGGCACAAAGTGGAGATTCATGTCAAGGCCAAAGGCGCAGGCTTGGTGGTGGTGGAAGAGACCCACGAGATGATGAATTCTCTGAAATTAGCTTTTGAAAATCTCGAGAAAAAGGTAAAAAAAGAGAGAGAAAAATTCAGGGAAAAGAAAAGACGGAAAGGAAGAGAAAGGAAACAGTTCTCTTGGACTCCCGAAAGGGAACCCGAGCAGAAAAGAATTGTCAAGAGCGAAGACTATTCCTTGAAGCCCTTGCTCTTGGAGGAAGCCCTTCTTCAATTTGACCTCGAGAAAAGGGACGTTTTCCTGTTCCGGAAATCGGGTTCCGAGAAATGGGCTGTCATTTACCGCCGGAAAGACGGTCATTATGGGTTGATTGAACCAGAATAACTTGCCGAGAGAGGAGAGAGAAAGCCGTGAAAATTCACACCTTATTAACTGAAGATATGATCATCCCTGATCTCGTTTCCCAAGAGAGGGATGCCGTCCTTGAGGAGATGGTTAATTTCTTGAAGAACAAGGAGATCATCGTCAAAGAGAAAGAGCTGTTTGAGAAGCTCATTCAAAGGGAAAAGTTAGGAAGCACGGCTATCGGCGAGGGAATTGCCATCCCCCATTGCAAGCTGAAAGAAGTCAAGAACCCTCTGGTGGCTTTGGCTGTCTCCAAAAAAGGCGTCCATTTTGGGTCGATAGACGGAAAGCCGACCCATATCTTTTTCCTGGTCATCTCCCATCCTGACAACCCCAGCCTGAACCTTCAAATTCTTGCGGCCATAGCCCAGCTTGCGCGAAAATCTGCTTCCTTGCAGAAGAAGATCATGGGAGCCAAAAGCCCGCGAAAGGTGATCGAGATCATTCGTGAGGAAGAAGAAAAATTAAATGAATAAGGGCCCGGGCTCCTGCCGAATCACTCTCTCCGGCGGATTCCTTCAGATCTTCGGCCTGGGTGTTATCATCATCGGGCACAGCGGCATCGGCAAAAGCGAAAGCGCGCTGGAGCTGATCTCCAGGGGTCACCGTTTTATTTCCGATGATGTGGTCGAGGTGAGAAGGCGAAAAGATGGCAGTCTCATCGGCAATGCCCCTTCTCTCAGCCGTTATTTTATGGAAATCAGGGGATTGGGGATCATCAACATCAAAGAAATTTTCGGGCTTAAGGCCATTTCCCGGCAGTCCAAGGTGGACCTGGTCATCCGTCTCAAGAAGTGGCAAAGAGGGGATGAATACGACAGGCTCGGTTTGGAATTCCCGGAGGATTTTGAGATTTTGGGAGTGAAGGTTCCTCAACTCATCGTTCCTGTCGCTCCCGGCCGGACGATAGCCCTGCTGATCGAGGTGGCCTGCAAAGTCCATCTGCTGCGCAAAAAGGGTTATCATGCTTCCCATGAAATTGTTAAAAGGCTTGATAAGGCTCTGGCTTAGCCAGTCAAGGATGAGATAGAGAATGAATGACGACAGGTTTCTGATCATTACCGGCATTTCGGGGTCGGGGAAGACCGTGGTCAGCCATTTCCTTGAGGATTTGGGGTACTATTGCGTGGACAACCTTCCGGCCAAGCTCATCCCCAGCCTTGTCGACCTCTGGCTGAGAAAAGAAGTCGAGATCGGAAAGGTGGCCTTGGTCGTGGACATGAGGGAGCCCGGGTTTTTGACCGAATTCCCCAAGGTTTTAGAGCAGATCAAAAAGAAAATCAGGCCCAGGCTGATTTTTCTCGACGCTTCGGACGAGACTCTTTTGAAACGGTTCAGCGAGAGCCGTCGTCCCCATCCCTTGACCAGGAAAAAGTCTGTAATTGAAGGCATCCGGCTGGAAAGAAAACGGCTGGACCCGATCAAGAAAATGGCCGATGAGGTCTTTGATACCTCCTCCACCAACATTTCGCAGCTCAAGGAAGTGCTCGCCCGCCGGCTGGTCAAAGGGAAAAAGCCGGCGCTTCAGATCGTTGCCGTCAGCTTCGGCTACAAATATGGCATCCCGCTCGATTCCGACCTCATTTTTGACACTCGCTTCTTGCCCAACCCCTTCTACATCGATAGATTGCGCGACAAGACGGGAAAGGCCAAGGCAGTTAGAGATTTTGTCCTCCGTTCCGAGGGGGCGCAGGAATTCCTGAAGAAGCTGTATCAGTTTGTCGATTACCTGATCCCGAAATTCAAAGCCGAGGGGAAGAGCTATCTGACGATCGCCATCGGCTGCACCGGAGGCAAACACCGCTCTGTCGTCATTGCCGACAAATTGAGGGACTATCTTCGGAAGAAGAGATATGATATAAAAGTTTATCACCGTGATGTCTTCAAATAGGTTCAAAAAATGATCGGCGGAATCATCGTTTCCCACGGAAGACTGGCCGAAGAGATTTTGAATGCCCTGACCATTATCCTCGGCGAAGCTTCCAACATTGAAGCCATCTCTATCGGCTGGTATGACGATGTGGAAGACTCCAAAAAGAAAATCAACCAAAGCCTGAAGCGGGTCGACCAGAAGAATGGCGTTGTCGTCTTTACGGACATGTTCGGCGGAACGCCGTCCAACCTGAGCTTCAGTTTTTTAAAGGATAATCAAGTCGAGATTATCACCGGCGTCAACCTGCCGATGCTCATCAAGTTTGTCTCTCTCCAGAGAAGCAACAACCTGAAAGAAGTCGCCAAAAAAGTTGTCGAACAAGGGAAGAAGAATATCCACTTGGCCAGCGCCCTTTTGAGTTCAAAGCAGTAAAGGTGCTCGATGGAATGGTTGAGAAAAAAATTGTCATAAAAAATAAATTGGGGCTCCATGCGCGAGCGGCTGTCAAGTTCGTCAATTTGGCCAATCACTATGGCTCTGTTGTCAAGATCATCAAAGATGAGACGGAAATAGACGGCAAGAGCATTCTCGGGATCCTCACCTTGGCGGCCACTCAGGGAACTTCGATTGTTCTTCGGATTTCGGGAAAGGATGAAGACGAAGCTTTCAAGGCTTTGGAGGCGCTCGTTAAGAACAAATTTGACGAGAGAGAGTAATCCGGATGTCTTTTATCAGGCTTAGAGGCGTCGGCGTTTCGCCGGGAATCGGCATGGGGGAGACTTCTCTCACGGAGCGGGTCCTTTTCAGCTCGAGGAAGGATAGCCTTCTTTCCTCTAAACTGGGAGAGGAGCTGAGGAGGCTGAAGAAGGCGGCGGCAAGGACAAAAGACGAACTCCTGCGCCTGAAACAGGAAATCAAAGAAAAAATGGGGGAGGAGCACGCCTTTATCTTCGACGCCCATCTCCTCATTCTCGAAGACCGGTCGCTTTTTTTGACGATTGAGAAGATCATCAGAGAGGAAAAAGCCAAGGCCGAGTGGGCCTTGACCCAGGTCAACAAGAAGTATCAAGAGCTCTTCGATTCGATTGCTGATGACTATTTCCGGCAAAGAAAGTCCGACGTGTCTGATGTCCTGGCCAGGGTCTATGGAAACTTAGAGGTGAAGAAGAAAACGAAAACCGAAAAAAATGAGGCAAAGAAGATGATCTTGGTCGCCCACGACCTCCTTCCCTCGGAAGCGGCCATGAGACTCAGCCGAGGGAATGTCCTGGCCGTGGCCATGGACATGGGCGGATCGACTTCCCATACCGCCATTCTGGCCCGCTCCTTGAATATTCCCACTGTCGTGGGGCTGCATAATATCACCCAGCAGGTCAAAAACGGGGATTACTTGATCGTTGATGGAACAGATGGAGAAGTGATTGTCAATCCTCCTTTGGCGGTCAAAAAGGAATTCCTGGGCAAGAAAGAAAAATACGATAATTATTTCCGGGAATTAAAGAAGACGGCCAAGCTGAAGTCTGTCACTCTGGACGAAGTCAGATTTTATCCCCTGGCCAACATCGAGCTTCCCGAGGAAGTCGGCCTGGCCTTCTCCTTTGGGGCGGAGGGCATAGGGCTCTTCCGGTCAGAATTTATCTATCTTCAAAGCGAGACTCTTCCCACAGAAGAGGAACATTATTCTGTTTACTCGCGGATTGCCAAAGCGGCCTATCCTTCGCCTGTGTATATCCGGACAGTGGATATCGGCGGAGAGAAAAGCCTGCCTCAATTGAAGATCGAAAAAGAGCCGAATCCTGCTCTCGGCTTAAGGGCCATCCGGTTTTCTCTGAGATACCGGGACCTCTTCAAAGTCCAGCTGCGGGCTATCCTCAAAGCCAGTTCCTTGAAGAATGTCCGGATTCTTATTCCCATGGTCACAGAAGTTGAAGAGATCGGCGAGGTCAAACTGCTCTTCGAAGAGGTCAAGGAAGACCTGGAAAGGGAAAGAGTGAAGTTCGACAGCGAGATCCCGCTGGGCGTCATGATTGAGGTGCCGGCAGCAGCCGCCATCACCGACATCCTGGTGAAAGAAGTGGACTACCTCAGCATCGGGACGAATGACCTGATCCAGTACTACTTGGCTGTCGACCGTTCCAATGAGTCTGTCTCCTATCTGTATAAGCCTCTGCATCCTTCGGTCTTGCGGCTGATCAAGTTTATCATCCAGACGGCTTTGAGAGAAGGCAAGGACATCGCAGTTTGCGGTGAAATGGCCGCCGACCCTCTTTCGGCTCTCATTCTTCTCGGCTTCGGCTTGCGCAAGTTCAGCATGAACCCGATTTTCATACCGCGGATCAAGAAAGCGCTCCGTTCTGTGGAGCTGAGAACTGTGGAGAAAGTCGTCGAAGAAGCCTTGAGCTTAAAAACGGCTCAGGATATCGAAGAGCACGTTATCGAAAAGATCCTGGCGAAACACCCCAAGGCTTTCCTCATGGGACAGGTCATGTGACCCGTCCATAATCGTCGTGAAGCCGCACGATATCCTCTTCCTCTGACAACCCGACCCAGATCTCCATCACGCGGGCGGGTTCTTTGCCGACGCAGCGGAGCCGGTGGGGAATTTTTCTGGGGATGAAGATTTCCTCTCCCTTTTCAGGCTTCCAGGTTCTTTCGCCGAGTGTGATTTCCAGACCGCTGTCGAGGACGACCCAAAATTCGCTTCTTTTATGATGATACTGAAGGGAAAGCGCGGAGCCGGGTTTGACAGTTATGATTTTGATGCTCTTGGCTTGTTTGTGGGGATAGGCACGAAATCTCCCCCAAGGACGAATGTCTTCTTCAATCTTCCCCCGGAATTTCACTTCGGCAGGGTTTTTCTTATTTTTTTCCATGCCCGTTAGGAGAGACTCTTTCTGAAGAAGGGGATGGCAATCTCAAAAAGGAACTTCGTCTTCACCCTTTCCTTCTTCTTCCTCCTGAAGGCCGGGTTCTTCCTCCACGGGGAAATCGGTCGAGGGTGTCTCCACAGGGAACGGCTCAACCCCGGCGACCTCTTCGCGTTTTCCGAGGAAAATGATGTTCTGCGCTTGGATTTCCGTCGTTGATCTCTTGTTTCCGTCTCGGTCTTGCCAGGTCCGGGTCCTCAGTTTGCCTTCGATTAAAACCTGCTTTCCCTGGGTCAGGAATTTTTCGCAGAACTCCGCCAGCTTTCCCCAGGCGATGATGCGATGCCACTCGGCTCGAATTTGGCTTTCGTTCGTGCTGGGGTTGAAAAAGCGTTCATTTGTGGCCACGGAGAATCTGGCCACCGCGCGCTCTTTCTGGGGCAGATACCTGAGTTCCGGTTTGCCGCCTAAGCGTCCGATAAGGATGACTTTGTTCAGGCTATTGATATCTCTCATTTTTTTTGGGCTAACTCCTTGATTTTTTCCAGGGCAATCCTGGATTCTTCTTCGAGAGGATACTTGCTGGCCAGCAGCTTAAAGACGACCAGAGCCTCATCCTTTCTCCCTAACTCACTCAGAGCGAGGCCTTTTTTCAGGTAAGCCGCGGCGATCTTATCGCCTTGAGGATAGTCAAGGATCAGGTCGTTAAACTGCTCGATCGCCTCCTCGAATTTTCTTTGGCTGTAATAACACTCACCGATCCAGTAGAGAGCGTTATCAGCCAGAGGGCTATCGGCAAAATTCTCGCGATAGATCTTGAAGCCGTCGATGGCCAGCTCATAGTTTCCCTTGAGATAATCCGCATAGGCAGCATTGTAGGTCTCTTGAGGTGACAGTGAAAAAGAGGGGGGAGCTCCGGGCTTTTGTTCGGTCGGCTGAGGTTCTTTTTTCTGCTCCGGTTGCTTTTTCTCAGCCGCAGGCGGCGGACTCGCTTTTGTCTCTTGTCCCGGAACTTGAGGTTGAAGAGGGCTTCCTTTCATCGCCAACAGGTCTTCAGAAATTTTTGTCAGGAGCAGGTTCATTTGCTCAATTTTGTCCAGCAGGAATTGATATTGAGAGGGAATATTTTTTAGGCCTTCTTGAACATTGGCCTGGCCTGTCAGGAGAAGCCTGATCTGCGCTTGGACTTCCCTGACTTGGTTCTTCAGGGCTTCAATGTCCGCGGCATTCTTCTCGAGCTTTTCCTCCAGGACAAGAAGCTGTTTCTTGAGGACCTGGACGTCTTCGTAGATTAACTCGTAGGCCTTCTTGCTTTTGTCTTGTCCGAAAAAAACGAGCTGCAGAGAAAAGAGAAGAAGAATTCCCGCCAGACTTTTTTTCATCAACCGGATACTATTTTTCGATGATCAGAAATTGGGCTCGGCGGTTTTTCTGCCAGGCGCTTTCATTATGGCCGGT
>CAZKEW010000009.1:17849-23128 GCA_964551885.1 uncultured Eubacteriales bacterium | reverse complement strand
ATCAGGGTCGGCGCTTGACGTCCGGTGGATCCCGGCATAAAATGAATGTTCCTCCGGCCACTCCAGTGGTGCGGAGGAAAATGAGATGAAAGCTACCAAGTACTCTTTCCAGAAGATCGCGTTCGTCGGGAATTACATCCCAAGGCGGTGCGGCATTGCGACGTTCACGACCGACCTGTGCGAGTCGGTTGCCCGGGAGGTGCCGGACATCAACTGCGTGGCGGTGGCGATGAACGACACGCCCGAAGGGTACGCCTACCCGGACCAGGTGCGGTTCGAAATCGCCCAGAACGACGTGGAGCAGTACCGGGAGCTCGCCGACTTCCTGAACATGGGCCAGGTCGACCTTGCCTGCATCCAGCACGAATACGGCATTTTCGGCGGGCTGGCAGGCAGTCACCTCCTAGTGGCTGTGCGCAGGCTGCGGATGCCGATCGTGACCACGCTGCACACCGTGCTCAAGCAGCCGGACGAGGCGCAGAAGCATGTGCTGACCGAGCTGTGCGGACTTTCGGAACGCGTCGTCGTGATGAGCCAGCGGTCGGCGGCATTCCTGCAGGGAATCTACGGCGTTCCGGCAGAGAGGATCGACCTGATTCACCACGGCATACCGGACATGCCGTTCGTGGACCCGAACTACTACAAGGACCTGTTCGGTGTTGAGGGACGGCGGGTGATACTCACCTTCGGCCTCCTGTCGCCGAACAAGGGCATCGAGTTCATGATCAACGCGCTGCCCGACGTTGTTCGGCGGTTCCCGGACGCGGTGTATCTGGTGCTCGGAGTAACGCACCCGAATGTGAAGCGTGAGAAGGGGGAGGAGTACCGGCTCGGGCTCCAGCGCCTGGCGCGCGATATCGGAGTCGCCGACCACGTAGTCTTTCACAACCGGTATGTCGACATCGACGAGTTGTGCCGGTTTCTCGGAGCAGCCGACCTATATGTCACGCCCTACCTTGTCACCGAGCAGTCGGTGTCGGGCACGCTTGCCTACTCGCTAGGTACGGGCAAGGCGGTCGTTTCCACGCCATACTGGTACGCTGAGGAACTGCTCGACGATGGCCGGGGCCGACTGGTGCCGTTCCGGGACGCGAGCGCGCTGGCGGGTGCCGCCATCGAGCTGCTGGAGAAGGAAGCCGAGCGTCATGCGATGCGCAAGCGGGCATATGCCTTCGGGCGCATGATGGTCTGGAAAGAGGTGGCGCGGCAGTACCTCCAGACGTTTGAACGGGCGTCACAGGAACGGCTCATCTCCCATGCCCGACCCAGCCCGGCGCGCAGGGCCGACCCACTGGACATCGAGTTGCCGGAGCTGAACCTCACCCACATGCTGACGCTCACCGATGACACCGGCATACTGCAGCACGCGCGACGGACTGTACCAAATCTCTCCGAGGGATATAGCACCGACGACAATGCCCGTGCCCTGATCGCGGTGCTGCGCGCCCAGCAGGTCGAGGAGGACAGCGAAGCGCTACGCCGATTGGCGACCCGCTATCTTGCTTTCATCGACTACTCACTCAACCGGGAGAGCGGCCGGTTCCGCAATTTTCTCGGGTACGACCGGCGCTGGGCAGAGCCGGCCGGGTCTGAGGACGTGCACGGCCGTGCACTCTGGAGCCTGGGCTCGGCGGTCGGAGCTTCGAAGGACGACGGGATCGTGGCCCTGGCGATGAACCTGTTTGAGGCCGGGCTGCCCGCAGTTGAGACTTTCTCCAGCCCGAGGGCCTGGGCATTCTCGCTCCTGGGAATCTGTTCGTTCATCAAGCGGTTCCCGGGCGCCAGCGAAGCGCGGCGCTTCCGCGACGGCCTTGCCGCCCGGCTGCTGCAGCTGTACAAGGCAAACACCCATGAGGAGTGGCCCTGGTTTGAGCAGTCACTGGCCTACGAGAATGCCCGGCTGAGCCAGGCACTGTTGCGCGCCGGTGCAGAGATAGAGAATCAGGAGATGGCTGATGCCGGGTTGAAGTCGCTGGCTTGGCTGGTTCAGGTTCAGACCGTGCCGGAAGGATACTTCGTGCCGATTGCGCATGTGGGCTGGCGCCGGGGCGCAGATCGCGCCCGGTTCGACCAGCAGCCGGTTGAGGCTCAGGGTACGATTGAGGCGTGTTTCCGGGCGTACCGCGTGACCGGCGAGCGGCGCTGGCGGGAATGGATGGCATGCGCGTTTGAATGGTTCCTGGGCAGGAATGACCTCGGGTTACCGCTGTACGACTATGCCACCGGCGGGTGCCACGACGGGCTGCACCCGGAAGGGGTTAACGCGAACGAAGGCGCGGAATCGACGCTGGCCCTGATTTGCTCGCTGCTGACAATGCGCGTCGTCGCAACAATGAGTGAGGATGGAAGCATATGACGGACAGTCGTTCCCCGGCGCATTCGCTATTCACCCGGAACCCGCGCAATCCGTTGCTGACTGCTGCGGACTGGCCCCACACCGTCAACGCGGTGTTCAATCCGGGCGCGGTCCGGCTCAAGGACGGCACCACGCTGCTGCTCTGTCGTGTCGAAGACCGGCGCGGGATTTCGAGCCTGTGGGCAGCGCGCTCCAGCAACGGCGTGGACAAGTGGGAGATTGACCCGAAACCGACGCTGGCACCCGAGCCGGACAAGAATCCCGAGGAGGTGTGGGGGGTAGAGGATCCGCGGATCGTCTGGCTCGAGGAAATCGGCAAGTACGCCATCACCTACACCGCGTACTCGCAGACAGGACCGGCGGTTTCGATGGCGCTGACTGAGGACTTCCGCGCCTTTGAGAGGCTGCGGCTGGTACTGGCGCCAGAAGACAAGGACGCGGCGCTCCTGCCCCGGCGCTACCGGGGTTGCTGGCTGATGATTCACCGGCCGGTTACCGGACGCGGCGCCGCCGACATCTGGGTGGCGGAATCGCCCGACCTGCACCATTGGGGCAAGCACCGGCTGCTGCTGGCGGCACGGCGCGGTGCGTGGTGGGATGCGAGCAAGATCGGTCTTGCCACGCCGCTGATTGAGACCGAGCGCGGCTGGTTGATGCTCTACCACGGCGTCCGTGCGACCGCGTCCGGGTCCCTGTACCGGCTGGGAGTCGCGCTCCTTGACCTGGCTGACCCGCGCCGGTGCCTGATGCGCAGCGACGAATGGGTCTTCGGTCCGCGCGAGGCGTACGAACGGCAGGGCGACGTGGCTGGTGTTGTGTTTCCGTGCGGCTACACCATCGGCGATGACGGCGATACAGTGAACATCTACTACGGCGCAGCCGACACCTGCATCGGTCTTGCGACCGGCCGCATCTCCGAAATCCTCAACTGGCTCGATACCCACGGTGAGGGTGGGTCCGAGCACAGCCCCATAATCTAGGCTGCGGTCACGGAATGCTTCGGCCCCGGTAACCGCAGCTCGTTCATCAAACTACCTTTTCACCCGTGGCAGCATTGACGCATGGAATGTCTAGGGGTTAAGATTCTAAGAATGATTTATTGAATCACAGATGAAAAACACCCTTTATTATGGCGATAATCTAGATATAGGGTGTCCCCTTGGGGAACGTCCCCCAGCAGCTTAAATCTTATATTTTTTGATCTTGGCCCAAAGCGTCTTGCGGTCGATTCCCAATAGGTCGGCAGCCCGGGTTTTGTTTCCAAACTGCGCCCGCAGGACAGCCCGGATGTATTCCTTTTCCATCTCCTCCAGAGTCTTGTATTTACCTCCGACTGGATTCAGCATCCCTGAACTGGCGCTGATGCCGTGATACATCAAGTCCTCCAGCTCGATGTCGTTTCCTTTGGAGAGGACGATGGCCCTTTCGATAGTATTCTCGAGCTCCCGGATGTTTCCCGGCCAGTCATATTCCGTTAAGGCTTTGACGGCGCGGGGAGAGACATTCTCGACATTCTTTTTGGCTTTCTTGTTGTATTTGTGCAGGAAGTGCTCGACAAGCAAGGGGATATCCTCTTTTCTTTCCCTTAAGGGAGGAAGGTGGACAGGGACAACGCTCAACCTGTAGAAAAGCTCTTCCCTGAATTTTCCTTTCCTGACCGAATCCGCTAAGTTTTCGTTGGTCGCCGCGAGAATTCGGACGTCGACCTTAATGGGCTTGGAACTCCCGATCCGGTTGACCTCTCGCTCCTGGATAACGCGGAGCAGTTTTGCCTGGATGTTAAGCCCGATATTGCTGATTTCATCGAAGAATATGGTCCCGCCGTCAGCCACTTCAAACCGTCCGTGCTTGGTTTCGTGCGCGCCGGTAAAAGAGCCTTTGACATGGCCAAAAAGCTCGCTTTCAAAGAGCGTCTCGACCAAAGCCCCACAATCGACGACGACGAGGGGAGCGTCGCGCCTCAGGCTGTGGCGATGGATCTCACGGGCAATGAGCTCTTTGCCCGTGCCGCTTTCTCCGGTGATGAGGATGGTGCTCTCGGTCGGGCTCACCCGGCGGACGATATCCAGAACTTTGTTCATAGCCTTGCTTTTTCCAACCACCATCTCGAATTCTATCTTCGCTTCCAGCTCGCGGCGGAGATAGATGTTTTCGTAGAGAATTTTCCGGCTATCTAAAGCCCTCTTGGTGATGACGCGAAGCTCCTCGGGAGTAAAGGGCTTGACCATGTAGTCAAAGGCGCCCCGTTTCATGGCTTCCACGGCAGATTCAATAGAGGCGTAGCCCGTGATGACAATAACCGGTGTTTCGGGGCTGGCTTCTTTGATCCGGCTCAATATGTCCATTCCCCTGATTCCTGGAAGCTTCAAGTCGAGAAAAACAACCTGAAAAGTCTCGTTCGAGAAGAGCCTCAGCCCCTCTTTCCCCTCCACCGCCGCCTTGACCTTGTACCCTTCTTTGTGCAGGACCTGGCTCATGGAATCGCGGATGGATTCCTCATCATCTATGATCAGGATGTTGGCTGGCTCATTCATAGCAAATTTCTCTTCCAAGGCAAGATAACGGTGAACGTGGAGCCTTTGCCGATTTCGCTCTCGACTTTAATCGAACCCTGGTGCTTTTGGACGATGCTGTAGCTGATGGCCAGCCCCAATCCTGTTCCCTTCCCGACCTCTTTGGTGGTGAAAAAAGGCTCGAAGAGCCTCTCTTTATCTTCTTGTTTGATGCCATGTCCGGTATCGGCAAATTCAATTTTTAGGCATTCGTTCCTGGTGTCAAGCGATGTCTTGATCGTCAGCACCCCGTTCTCATCCATGGCTTCGGCGGCATTGACGATGATGTTCATGAAGACCTGCTGAAGCTGGGCGCTGTCGGCAATGATTTTTGGAAGATTGGGAGAGTATGATTTATTGAGAGTGATATT
>CAZKEW010000009.1:0-17839 GCA_964551885.1 uncultured Eubacteriales bacterium | reverse complement strand
GGCGTGTTCGTCGCCGTCGGCCACGATCCACGGCAAGTCGGAGTAAGATTTATTAATCTTGATGTTTTGAAAGAGAGCCTGACGCTCGAAAATGGAGAGGGCCTTATTGACAACGTCGTTGATATCGGTAGGGGCCATCTCCGGCTCTTTGGGCCGCGCAAACTCAAGAAGCCCCTTGACGATATCCTTACACCTGGTCGTTTCTTTAACGATCTTCCTCAGGTTCTCATGCTCGGTCGTGTTCTTCTTTGTCTCTTCGAGGAGGAGGTGACTGTAGATGAGAATCCCTCCTAGAGGGTTGTTGATCTCATGAGCGACTCCGGCCGCCAGTTTGCCCAGGGAAGCGAGCTTTTCCGACTGGATGAGATGAGTCTGCATCTCGATCAATTCTTTTGTCCGCTCTTCGACCTTTTTCTCCAGAGTCTTGCCCCATTCGAGGAGCTCTTCGTTGGCGGCTTTGAGTTTCTCTGTCATCTGGTTGAAGGAGGCGGCCAAATATCCAATCTCGTCGGTGGACTGGACTTCGACCTTGTGGTCGAGGTCCCCTTTGGCAATTTCTTGTGTCGCGACGACCATGCCCTGCAGCGGTTTGATGATGCGCGTCGTCGAGAAATACAGGACAATGAGAAGAAAAACAACGCACAGAGAGGCCAGAATGGTGAAGGTCAGCATGACGCGGTTGGCAGTATCGAGATAGGGCTTCTCCAGCGTTCCGACATAAAGAATGCCGATGATTTTTCCTTCGATGTTCTTGATCGGCTCGTAGGCGGTGATATACCAGTCCTTGACTACAAAAGCCCGGTCGTTCCAGGATTTGCCTTCATCGAGGACGGCTTTTTTCACTTCTTCAGACAGGCGGGTCCCTATGGCCCTCCTGCCATACTGGTCGGTGACGTTGGTGGAAATACGCAGGTCCTGCTGGAAGATGGTAGCTGTCCCCGTTTCCCGGCCCTTGTATTTTTCTTCTTTGAAGACGGTTTCCTTGACCCGGTCAACGATCTCGTAGTTCCGGTTGAGGAGGATGGCGGCGTAAAGCACGCCCAGAAGCTGGTTCTGTTCATCCACGATAGAAGCGGCGGCCTTAAGCATCATGCCGCTCGTTTCTTTGTTTTCCGGACGAGGCACCACCTTGGGTATCGGGATAAATTCCATGTAGGCCTGCTCGGCCAGGTCTTCTTCCTCCTTGAGGAGCTCGCTGCGCGGGACGATTTCGGGATGGGCCAGGACGCCGCGCTGGAGAGCCCAGCGGATGATTTCATCCTGGGACTGGTCATCTCCTACGATTTCCGGGTTTCTGGTTCTCACGATCACGCGGCCTTTTCTGTCTGTCAAGGTCATGATATCGAGCCCATGCTCAGTCCTGACGCGGCTGAGATATTTCAGGAGAATGTCCTTACGGTCATTCCTGATCGCCTCCTGGAGGCCTTCTCTGGCCGCGGTCAGGCTGACGATGTCTTTGATATCATTGAGCTTTTCGTCAAAGACCATCCAGGCTGAAGCGAGGTCATGGTTGACCTTGGCCTGGGCTTGGCTGATGAGGGTATTTTTGACAAGCCTCTGGCCAAAAAAAAGCGAGATGAGCCCGCCGAAGATGATGACCACGAGGAAGCTGAGGATAAGCTTCGTTCGGAGGGAGAACTGAGGAAAATGCATCAGGGTTTTGAAGGTTATTTTAAGTTCCATTATACTCTCTCGGGTGAGGTTGTTCAAGGCGAAGAGGAAGAAGGGGACGGTTCTCAGAGAGAACCGTCCCCGAGAAGTTCATTTTTTGAGCTGTCTGATGAGTTCTCCGTCTGCATCATAAACATTGATAATCAGGGGCATGTCGCCGGGAAGAGCATGGGTGCCGCAGGCGTGGCAGGGGTCATAGGGACGAAAAGCCATCTCCACCATGTTCAACAGGCCTTCGGAGATATTTCCGCCCTTAATGAACGCTTTGGCCGCTTTTTCTATGGACATGTTGATGGCGGCTGCATTGTTCACAGTGGCCACGATGAGGTTAGCTTCGACGACGATCCCTCTCTCATCTGTCTTATAATGATGAATGAGAGTGCCTCTCGGTGCTTCGACAATTCCCACGCCCTCTGTAGGAGTTTGTGTCGGGATATTGCGGATGTTGGTATCTGTGATGGATTTGTCTTCGAGGAGCTGGACCATCGTTTCTGCGGCCTGGAGTGCCTCGATTAATCGAGCCCAGTGGAAGGCCAACGTATTGTGAACAGGCTTCCCTCCTAGCGTCTCAAACATGCGGTCGTGCTCTTTTTGAGCCAGAGGTGTGGCCATGCCGTCGGAAGCATTGAGGCGGGCAAGAGGGGCAACTCTATAAACGCCGCTGTCGTTGCCTTCGACAAAACCCTTCCAGCCGACCTTTTTCAGGAAAGGAAATTTGATGTAGCTCCAGGGCTCGACATGCTCGGATATGTGGTCGAGATACTCGCTTGGCTTGAACTTGGCAAACTCCTTTCCTTCGGGCGTGACGACGCGGACGGCGCCATCGTAAAAATTGACTTTATTCTTCTCGTCCACGAGGCCCATGTAATAAGTCTTCATTTTATAGGCATCTCCGACAACGATATCTACATATGTTTTATTTTTGAGAACGATATCATCGAAAATTTTAAGAGCGAACTGAGCGAATTCGACGGCAAATTTCGCTGTTTCCAGGAACTGGACTCTGTGCTCTTCGTCGAGGCCTTTAGAGACTCCGCCGGGAAGCCCGCAGACCGGGTGAATGACTTTACCGGCGAGGTAATTGATGATCTCCCGGCACTCCCGCCTCACGCGGATCACTTTCCCGCCAATCTCGAGGCCGACTTTGCCGATGACACCCAGGATGTTTCTTTCTGCGGCCGGCGCCTGGGGGCCGACGACAAAGTCAGGCCCGCCGAGGAAGAAGAAGTGGAGGGTGTGGTCTTCCATCATAAAAGTGTTGTAGATGAGTTCCCGGATTTTTCTTGCTGTGGGAGTTGGTTCCACATGGAAGACGGCGTCCACTGTCTTTGTTCCAGCCATATGATGGGCTGTGGGACAGACCCCGCAAATCCTTGTAGTGATCCGGGGCATTTCTTCCACCGGCCTTCCTACTGCAAACTGCTCAAAGCCACGAAGTTCAGGAATCTGCAGGAAAGCTCTCTCCACGTCTCCCTTATCGTTGAGGAAGATCTCGATCTTACCGTGGCCCTCCAAACGGGTTATCGGGTCTATGGTTATTCTTTGACTCATTTTATGGCCTCCATTCGTTTTCGAGCTAAGATAGATGTTGGGAGACTGAACCGGTAAAAGGTCCCCGCCGGGTCTATGATTGTCTGGACGATTTTATCCATCTCCTTTTCATCTTTAGTTTCCAGAATAGATGCCAGGGCGGAGAGGAACTTGGCCCCCTGGTCATAGACTTGGTCGGTCGGGCCAAAACATCCCCGACAGGGCATGTTGGCCGTGATGCATCTCTGGCCGCAGCCAGCCCGTGTGGCTGGCCCCATGCATATGACACCTTGTGCCAGGAAACATTTTTCAGGGTCGAGCATGATTTCCCAGGGCCTCTTGATTTCCTTGATGCTTAATTTTTCCGGCTTCGTCTTGTTCCTGTCGCAGTCGTCACATTCGGATTTATTCGGCGAAAGGACCGATCCTTTGGGGGGAAGTTTTCCTTCGAGGATAGCACCGACAGCGTTGAGAATCAGGTCTCGCGGAGGAGCACAGCCGGGAAGATAGTAGTCCACATCGATAACCTGGTTCAGGGCGTAGACCGTATCAAAAAAACTGGGCAGGGTGAGCTCTTTCCCGTCCACGACCGATTTCTCCAGAGGAACGACTTTGTCAGGATTATCCGTGGAAGGGGTGGTATGGTAAGCCCGCCTGAAAATGGTCTCTTTGTTCCAGAAATTGGCCAGTCCCGGAATTCCTCCCAGGTGGGAGCAGGAACCGTGGGCGACGACGAGCTGTGACTTTTTCCGCAGGAGCTTGACCATCTCTTCCTGTTCGGAGAGCCGGATAGCGCCGTTGATAAAGCTTACCGCTATGGAGCCGTCCGGCATGGCCTCGACGTCCTTTTTCTTGAAGTCGAGGGCGACAGGCCAGAAGACAATGTCCACTGCCGCAACGACCTTAAGAATATCTTCTGCAAGATCGACGATGGATTCCTCGCACCCTCCGCATGAGGCGCACCAGTAAAAAGCAACTTTAGGCTTGGGGTTGCTCATGTTTGCCTCCATTCTTGCTGATATTCAATGGGCCCAATTTTCTGATTTGCTCGGTGAACTCGTTGCAGACGTGCTGGAATTTTATCCCCTCGGCTGCGGAGACCCACTCCAGCCGGAACCTCTCTTTTTCGATCCCGAACTGCTCCAGCATTTTGGAAAGAAGTTTATAGCGTCTCAGGGTTTTATAATTGCCTTCCTGGTAATGGCAGTCGCCGGGATGGCAGCCCGAGATCAAAACTCCATCCGCTCCTTCCTTGAAGGCTTTAAGCACAAATTGGGGGTCAACGCGGCCGCTGCACATCACCCGGATGATGCGGACATTCGGCGCATAGACCATCCTGGCTGTGCCGGCCAAGTCCGCCCCTGTGTAAGAGCACCAATTACACAGGAACCCAACCAACCTGGGCTCAAACTGTCCGTTGCTCATGAAGAGCCTCCTTCTTTTATGAATTCATATAACGGATAAATAAAACTTTATATTGTATCCAACTCTTCCGTAAAGTTCTATTTCATTTTTTGTCATTGCGAGACATCGAAGATGTCGTGGCAATCTCCCTGGGATTGCTTCATCGCAGAGCGACTCGCAATGACCGTCTGAGACACGCTGTGACAGGACCCATGCTCCTAAACCAAAAATATTCCTTCGATCTCGGCGAAAATCTGAGCGTCGCGGAAATGCTTCTGCTGGGAAGCGCCGCTCGGACAGGCGGCCACACACGTCCCACAGCCCTTGCAGAGGGCATCGTTGATGACCGAGATGCCCTTTTCTTTGTCGTAAGTTATGGCCGTGAAAGGACAGAGCCCAATGCAAACTTGGCATCCCGAGCAGAGTTCCTCGTCGATTTCAGCAGTGACGGGTTCCAGGGCAAAGGTTCCTTTATCGGCCAGGGCCAATGCTTCTGCCGCGGCGCCGCCGGCCTGGGCGACCGTATCCGGGATATCGCGCGGAGCCTGGCAAGCGCCGGCCAAATAGATGCCGTCTGAAAACGTGGAGACAGGGGCGAGCTTGGGATGGCGTTCGAGGAAGAAGGTGTCCTGGCTGCAGGAAATGTTGAAGATCTTGGCTATCTGCTTTTGGTCCATTCCTGGTTCAAGACCTGTTGCCAAGATAGCCATATCGACAGGAATTCTCCTGACGGTGCCCAGCAAGGTGTCTTCGACTCGAAGGATGAGTTTCCCTTCTTCTTGTTCTGTTAGAGCCATATCGGTGATGTCGGAGACGCGACCGCGGATGAATTTGGTCCCTTCTTTGAGGAGGCGGTGGTAGAACTCTTCATATCCCTTTCCAAAGCAGCGCATATCGATGTAGAAATTATAGACATCGGCGTGAGTTTTTTCATGGATGAGGTGGGCAAACTTGAGCGCATACATGCAGCAGACCCGGGAGCAGTATTCGTTGTAATTCTCATCACGCGAGCCGACGCAATGGATGATCCCGACAGCTTTGGGCTCGCTGCCGTCGGCCAGTTTGATTTTTCCGCCGGTGGGACTTGAAGCATTAACCAATTTTTCAAATTCCAGGGCTGTGATGACGTTTTGGAATCTTCCGTAGCCATAAGCAGGAATCCTCCTTGCATCGAAAGGTTTGAATCCTGAGGCCAGAATGATGGACCCTACATCGATTTCTATTTCCTGGTCTTCCATCTCATAGTTTACTGCCTCTTTCTCGCAGACTTTTTCGCAAATTTTACACTCTCCAGTCTTGAAATGAATGCAAGCATCCGCGTCTATGAAAGGAACCATGGGCACTGCCTGGCGGATAGGAACACGAATAGCGGTCGTAGGACCAAGATGGAGCTCGTTGTGGATGACTTCTCTTCCATACTTGTCTTCGAAAGTAATCGCTCCTGTCGGGCAAAAGTAGGCACAGGCCGTGCACCCGATGCAGGCTTCGGAAGGTTGACCAAAAGGTGTGAAAACTTTTCGCTCTTTTCCTCTTTCTGAGAAGCAAATGGCGTTAGCCTTCACTATCTCCTCACAGCTGCGTACGCATAGCCCACACAGAATACATTTTTCTTCGGGGTCAGTTATTTCGAACCTCGTTTTTTCAATGCCTAGTTCTTTGGCAATTTTTTGGACCTTTTCTGCAGCAGGAGCTCTGGCCATTATCATCTCGATGTTAAGCTTTCGGTCCTTCAATGCTCTGGGCGAATCTGTTTCAACGATCATTCCATTCCGGACCTTTGTATTGCAGGATGTGACTAGATCCGTTTTGTCTCCTATCTTCACTTCTACCATACAGATACGACAGGCTGCGTAGGGCTCGAGGAGTGAATGATAACATAGAGTTGGAATTTTGATGTCATGCTGTTCTGCTGCTTTGAGGATAGTTGTGCCTTCCTCGACCTCAATAGACTTCCCGTTGACAGTAAGCTTTATTTTTTTCTCGGTGCTCATTATTTTCTTCCTTTCCCTTCTAGGTCACATCTTAGACAGCGCCTTGCCTCCTGCATGGCTATTTCTTTAGAAAGTCCCCGTTCGACTTCTTTAAAATTGCCAGCTCTTTCTTTTATAGAGAGGCCCTGCATTTCAGATCTCGCTTTTTCTTTTAGGATTTCTTCTTCAGACAGCTCTACAGGAGGGACTTCCCTGACAGACTTTAGCGGTTCGTATTCTCTTTCTAGTGGCTGCCCTCTCAAGTATCTATTAATGGAGCCCGCGGCGATTTTGCCTGCTTGCATGGCTTGGAGTACTGTGGCAGGTCCCAATACAACGTCTCCTCCTGCAAAGATTCCAGGCACCTTTGTGGCCATTGTTTCGGGGTCAACTTCCAATGTGTTCCATTTAGATATCTTTATTTTTTTATCTCCGTCAAGAAAAGAGAGGTCAGGCGTTTGGCCAATAGCAGGAATAAGAGTATCAATCTCTATCTCAAATTCAGTTCCTTCCACGGCGACAGGTCTTCTTCTTCCGGATTTATCGAAATCGCTGAGAGCCATTCTTGTGCATTTTACCCCAGTCAGTTTGCCATCCTTAGATAGAGCCTCGATAGGTAAGGTTAGGTATTCTAATCTAATCCCTTCTTCCAGGGCCGCTTCGATATCTTCTTCGTTGGCCGGCATTTCGGGCCTGGTTCTTCTGTAGAGAATTGTGACCTCAGCTCCTAATCTCCAGGCAGTTCGGGCTGCATCGATTGCCGTATTACCTCCACCCACAACAGCTACTTTTTTCCCGATCTTTGCTTCTTTCTTTAGATTGTAACTCTTTAAAAATTCTAGGGGATCAATCACTCCTTCTACATCTTCGCCGGAGATACCTAGTTTCAGATTCTTAGGAGCACCCGTTGCGATAAAAACAGCTTTGAACCCTTGGCTGAAGAGGTCATCTAAGGTGACATCTTTTCCGATAGTGGTGTTGGTTCTGATCTCTACTCCTAATTCTTTGATAGCGTCGATTTCAGAGTTGAGTATGTTTTTTGGCAGCCTGTATTCAGGGATGCCCCACGACAACATTCCTCCAGGGATTGATTCAGCCTCAAAAATTGTCACATCGTAACCTTGCTTTCGGAGTTCCCATCCTGCCATAAGGCCAGCGGGACCCGAACCAACAATAGCCACTTTTTCATATTTTTTAGGAACTGGCGTTACAGATGGACGCCCTCCATTGGTCCTTTCATAATCGGCAACGAAGCGCTTTAAGTCTCTTATGGCGATTGGGTCTCCTATTTCTCCAGCGCGACATTTCACCTCACAGGGATGATGGCATACTCGGCCGCACACACTGGCTAAAGGGTTGGCCAATCTATTCACTTCCAATGCCTCTTTGAATTTTCCATGGGCGATTAGAGCAACATAAGAGGCCGCATCTGTATTGATAGGACAGGCATAGTGGCAAGGCGAAGGCACCAATCCTTTACACTCAGCCGAGGGGCACCTTTTGTACTTAATGTGAGCTTCGTAGTCATCCCTAAAATATCGCAGAGTGGTTAATACAGGATTTGGGGCTGTGTTGCCCAAACCACAGAGCGCAGTGTCTTTGGTGCTGTGAGCTAGGTCCTCCAGAAGGGTGAGGTCATCCATATTCGCCTTGCCTTTTGTGATTTTGTCTAAAATCTCATGCATCCTTGGGATGCCTTCACGGCAGGGAGTGCATTTGCCGCAAGATTCGTCGCTTGTAAAATTAAGAAAATATCGAGCCATCTCAACCATACAATTGTTTTCGTCAGCAACAACCATTCCTCCCGAGCCCATCATTGCTCCAGCTCCAGTCAGACTCTCATAATCCACGGGTAAATTGAGACATTCGGATGGTAAAGCGCCTCCAGAAGGGCCTCCAATAAGAACCGCCTTAAATTTCCGATCTTTAGAGATACCGCCTGCGATATCGAAGATTAACTCGCCCAGGGTTATCCCCATAGGAATTTCAACGAGGCCAGCATCCTTAATTTTTCCGGCTACTGAGAATACTTTCGTTCCTTTGCTCGTTGTAGTTCCAATCTTTGAATACCAATCTGCTCCCCAATTGATGATCGCTGGGACATTAGCCCATGTTTCTACATTATTGATAATCGTAGGCTTACCCCAAAGACCTTTCTCCACAGGATAGGGAGGTCTTGGTCGCGGCTCTCCGATTTTCCCTTCGATTGAAGCTATGAGAGATGTCTCTTCCCCGCAAACAAAAACACCAGCTCCTTGGATGACTTCAACTTCAAAGTTGAAGCCTGATCCCAGGATATCCTTTCCCAGGAGGCCATAGCCTTTTGATTGATCGATCGCCTTCAACATTCTTTGAACGGCAAGAGGATATTCACTTCTTACATAAACATACCCTTTATTTGCTCCCATAGCGTAAGCGCCGATGGTCATCCCTTCTAGTATGGAATGGGGATCCGCTTCCACAATGCTTCGATCCATGAATGCGCCTGGGTCGCCTTCGTCTGCATTACAAATGACGAACTTTTTGTCTCCTTCTGAGAGTCGACCAAATTCCCATTTTAATCCTGTCGGGAATCCTCCTCCACCCCGGCCTCTTAATCCTGATTTTTTTATCTCCTGTATCACGTCTTCAGATTTCATTTTGGTAAGGACTTTGGATAAGGCCGCATAACCATCCCGAGCGATATAATCATCTATTTTTTCCGGATCCACAATGCCTTTATTCCTCAGTGCAATCAGGATTTGCTTCTTGAAAAAGGCAATGTCTGCCATCTTGGGGATGGGCTCCAATTCTGTGGGGGGAGTGTACATAAGCCTTTTAAC
The DNA here is from genome assembly GCA_964551885.1 of uncultured Eubacteriales bacterium. GTDB lineage: Bacteria > Acidobacteriota > Aminicenantia > Aminicenantales > UBA8522 > CAZKEW01. Next base: position 8,442 of record CAZKEW010000009.1, on the reverse strand, counting down.
CGGCCTTCCTTTGAGGAAATGTTCCTCGACTAGATAAGGGATGTCTTCTTCTTGGACTCTTTGATAAAAAACGCCATCAGGTTGAACAAGCATGATAGGTCCAGCTGCACAGAATCCATTGCAGCCTGTCATGACCGTTAAGATTTCATCCTCAAGGTTGTGCTTTTTTATTTCTTGCTCTAAAGCGTCTCTGACCTTAAAAGATTTGTTGGAAACACAGCCTGTTCCAGCGCAAATCATTAAATTTATTCTGTAAGGACTCATTTGTGTCCCTCCTTAATAAGAAGTTTTCTCACTTCCATAGCCCAGAGCATACTCTGTGACCATTTTTCCTCCGAGCACATGTTCTTCGAATATTTTTCTTATTTTTTCGCCGTCGAGATCAACGTATTTCACAGGAGCTTTCCCCGCAAGCTCTACTGTGGCCATGGGTTCTCTGCTGCACAGCCCAGCACATCCAGAATTCGAGATGAGAACATCTCTGGCATCTCTTTTTTCAACTTCTTTGAGGAGAGCATCCATTACTTTTCGTGCTCCAGCGGCAATACCGCAAGTACCCATATGAACGGTAACTTTAGCCTTGTAAGGCCCGCCTTCTCTTAGAATGACTGTTTTTTTTGCCTCTTCTCTTTTTTCCTCTAAATCCTTAAGAGTTAATTTAGGCATTATTCCCTCCTTAGATTATTCTTTGTAATCTTTGACTAATGATAGCAGTTTATTCCGGGTCACTTTTCCATATATATCTTTGTCCATAACAACCACAGGGGCAAGACCGCAACAGCCAGGACAGTTGATTGTCTCAAGAGTGAACTGAAGGTCAGCTGTTGTCTCTCCGGGCTTGATTTCCAGCTCTTCTCCAACCTTATCGACCAGCCTTTGTCCTCCCCAAACTTGACAGGCGGTTCCCATACAGACATGGATCGCATGTTTTCCTCTGGGAGTGAGGCTGAAATTTTTAAAGAAAGTCGCCACAGCATATAGACGAGAGAAAGGAATATCCATCGTTGATGAAATCTCGGCTAGTGCTTCTTTTGGAAGATAATTGTATTTTTCTTGAACTTCGAGGAGGAGATTCAAAAGTGCGCCTTCTTCGCCACTGTGCTTCTCAATAATTTCAATCAGCTTTTCATCTTTCATTTCTTGCCTCCTGTTAATTTCTTATTTATTTCTTTTAAATCCTCCCTTAGTTTTCTTATTCCAGCGGGAGAATTTATTGGTGCAGACTTGAGTTGGGTTTTTATTTTTCTTGTGTCGAAGCAATATTTGTGGCCATTTTTTTTATGCGTATAGATGAAGTCAATTTCTGGATTTCCCATGACTAGAGTGATGATTGTCTGAGCCATATCTCCTATCGGCTTCCGGTCAATATGGCTGTACTTAAATTCTGCCTTAACTCTTGTTCCTTTTCCTACAGTTGAAGTGATTATGAAATCGCCGTTAGCTGCCTTAGCTGCTTCTGATAGCAGAGGCAACCCCAAACCAAAACGGCGAGTTGTTTTGGTGGTGTAAAACGGGTCGAGTGCCCTTTTCAGCTGTTTTTTGTCCATACCTTTTCCGTTATCGCTTATTTCGACTGAAAGCAGATCCTTTTTTTCGTCTTCCAATATAGTAATTTCAATTTTATCAGCCTCTGCTGCCACTGAATTTTCAACAATGTCCAGGATATGCAACGATAAATCTTCCATTTTTTTCGTGGGAGTTTGATTTATCAAACCCCATTAGCTACCTCAGTGAATCAATTTCCTCCCGTCTTCGTTTTTCAAAGCTTTTTTTATCTCGGTTATTGTGCCTTCTTTTAATAAAAAGGATGTGGAGCCTTTGCCTATGTCATCGGGATAGTGAGCATCCGAAGAGCAGGTGATAGGATAATTGTTTTTAAATCTTTTTTTTGCCTCTTCGAAAGTTATATGTGGAGAAATTTCTAAGGCATCTAATTCTAAGCCCTCGGGAATGAAGCCTAATTGGCTGATAATACTGAAAGATTCTCTGTCAATATGGGAAGCAACGGCGATTCCGTCGAATGAGTGGATGATTCGGATGACTTCTTCAAGAGGAACTGTCGTGGCTCCAATCAACAATTTTTTATTATAGCCCAACACTTCATCATTTTCGTTGACGATAACTTGCATGCCAAAAGTATCTTCATCATTCTCTCCTGGGAGGTTCTTGTAAACATATTCCTGCAGTTTTAAAGCGTTTTCAGCTTCATCGAAAAGGGCCAGGACATGGACCTCTTCTTGAGAAGCGACTTCCATGCCAGGAATAACGCAGATATTCATTTTTTTGCCGACTTCTATCACCGCTTGCGAATTTTCTGATGAATTGTGGTCACAGATACCGATGATGTCGATTTCCTTCATTTTTGCTCGGTTCACTATCTCCTTAGGAGACATGTCCAATTCTGTACAAGGAGACAAACAAGTGTGAACATGCAAATCAGCTTTAAAAGGTTTTAACATGGATATTAGTCATCGGTGCCGATCAGTTTATATAATTTTCCTGAAATTGAAAAAGCCATTCCTTCGCTGATCATAAGGGGCACATGTTCCTCCTCGGCTTTTTTAAGGGTTTCTTCATCTGGCTCTCTGTTGTTCACAATGATTATCCCTGCTAAGTCTTTCAATTTGGCCACAGCTATGATGTTCTGATGGATCTGTAAAGTAATCCAGAGATTCCCTTCTTTACTGTTAGCGATAACATCGCTGAGGAGGTCACTTGTGTATCCCCCGGTCACATTCGTATCCAGTTTATCCTGAGCAGTTAAAACTTTAAGCTGTAATTTTTCTACGATTTCTTTTAATTTCATTTTTTTTCATCCTTCCTTTTTATATCCTTCTTTACGTAAGAATCAGTCTGAATTGCGACAATAGATTTATTAAGCAATTCTGATAATTCATCTGACAGTTCCTTAAATCGGTGAGGAAGATTGAAAATACAATCAGTGATTTTTACCTCACCCTTGACGGCATCTTCAGCAAAACTCAGACATGTGGGAGAACCGCAGACTCCACAGTCAATCTTAGGCAAAGATTCATAGATCTCTCCTTTTTCCTTTCTTTTCTTTATGGCTTTGGCTAAGTCTTCATCGAGAGGTTTGAGGGGCCGGGGTTCTATTTTCCCCTCGAGGAAAAAGTATTTCTGTCCGTAGAGCTTTCTTACCTCGCGGATATCTGGACAAGCCTTGATTTTTTCAAACTCCAGCGTTTCAATCAGCTTGAGAATTTTGTTGTAAGAGCTGTAGATATTCTCCACCGTCAGCGAACCTCCCACACACCCTTGGGCACAGGAATAGGCTTCGACGAATTCGATATTGCGCAGCTTCCCCCTTTCGACATCGTCAAAAACCTTAATGATATCCGTCAACCCCGAGACTGCCAGAGAATTTTTTAGTCGCAGCGTCCGGCATAATCCCCCCACTATAGCCCAGCCTATGCCCAAGATGCAGATGCTTTCCAAGGCTTTTCGGTAGCTTTCTTTCTCCACACCCTCCATGGCGGAGAGGAGAGGCCCGTAAACGTCTGAGACAGAAAGAGCTCCGTCCAGGTGAGATTTTCCTTTCTCGGCCGGCTGTTTTATAGAAATCATTTTCACCGGACAGGGAGTTATATAAAAAGCCCCGATTTCTTTTTCCGCTATCTCTAACTGTTTCGATTTTTTCCGCTTGAGTTCACGAGCCGCGATTTCCCTCGGCGTATCTATGGGAATGATGAGGTCGATGAGGTCAGGATAATTGACCTGGATAAGGCGGACCACGGTAGGGCAGGCGTTGGAGATCAGAGGCTTTGGGCCATTGTACTCGCGGAGATATTCCTGGATGGCAAAGCTCACTTCTCCGCAGGTGAAGGCAAGGTCGAAGGCATCGTCAAAGCCCAGTTTTTTGAGGCCGGCCAGAATTTTTCCGGGTAAAATTTCCCGGCCGAACTGGGCGTAAAGGGCCGGGGAAGGAATAGCGACGGTGTGCCTGAATTTTGTCAGCTCTCCAAACGGGTCGGTCAAAGGGACGATGGCGCCCGAAGGGCAGACGTTGATGCATTCTCCGCAGTCGATGCATCTCTCTTCAATCATCGTGGCCTTTCCGCCGCGCACCCGGATGGCCTGGGTCGGGCAGGCCCGCATGCATTTCATCCGGCCTTGGCATTTGTCCTTGTCGATGCGGATGGAATGATAATACTGGCTCATTTTTTTCCTGCCTGGTTTAAATAGAAAATGACATCAAGCAAAGTGCCCTTGCCCACTTCCGAAGAGATCTCGAATTCGTCGGCATTTTTCTTGATGTTGGGAAGGCCCATTCCGGCCCCGAACCCCATCTCTCTCATTTCATCCGTGGCCGTGGAATAGCCTTCCTGCATGGCCTGCTCGATGTCGGGGATTCCTGCCCCCTCATCCTTGATTTTCATGTGGATGGAGCGCGGCGACAGGTAGAGGATGAATTCACCTTTTCGAGCATACATGACGACGTTCATTTCTGCCTCGTAAGCCGCAATGGCTGCCCGGCGGACAACGGACGGCTCGATCCCGATCTCCTTGAGGATCTCTTTAATCTTGGTGGAGACGCTTCCCGCCCGGCCGAAATTTCCTCCGGCAATCTCGAACTTTTGAAACAGGCCATTTTCCTTGCTCATCTTTTTTTCTTGGCTTTAGGTGATTCCGGGAAGGCCATGGCTGTAAAGGAGGCCGCAGGTTCTGTACATCATGAACCGGGTGGAGAGGATGGGGATCCCCTTCTTCACTGCCAGCTCGATGCCCTCTTTATCGGGCTTCTTGCCGCGGACATAGACGATGGCCTTGGCCTCGATGATATCCGCCGTCCGGACAGACTGGGCGTTGGACAACCCGGTGATAAGCAGCAGCCCCGGCTTTCCGAACGCCAAAACATCGCTCATCAGGTCTGAAGCTCCGGCATTTTCGATTTCCGTATCCAGGCGGTCCTCACCGCAGATGACTTCGGCTTGGAGAAGATTCTGGATTTCCTTGAGTGTCATCTTTAGTGCTCTTTTTCTACCTTTTTGATGATCAAATCACCCTTTCGGATGATTCTTTCAGAGGGCGTGATGGTTGTTGGACAATTCTCCCAGCAAGCGCCGCAGCCGTTGCATTTATCGATATCCACGTAGCGGGCCTTCTTCTTGATTTTGGCCTTGAAGCTGCCGACGTAACCGGAAATTTCCTTCACCTCGCTCCAGGTCAGGAGCTCGATATTCGGATGTTTTCCCACCTCGCTCATCTTGGGCGTGAGAATACAGGCCGAGCAGTCGAGGGTGGGAAAGGTTTTGTCGAGAAAGGACATGTGTCCGCCGATAGACGACTGCTTTTCGACAAGGTAGACTTTCTTTCCGGAGTTGGCATAGGTCAGGGCGGCGTGAATGCCGGCGATGCCGCCGCCGACAATCAAGACTTCGGGTCGGACAGGGACCTCCTTCTTGGCCAGAGGATTGTGAAGGGCTACTCTACGAACTGCAGCAGATATTAAGGCCTTAGCTTTTTTAGTGGCTTTCTCCTGGTCTTCTGTCACCCAGGACACCTGTTCCCGGATATTAGACATCTGGAAATAGAACGGATTTAATCCACCTTCTGATGTGACCCCACGAAATGTGGGCTCATGCATGAGAGGAGAGCAGGAAGCCACAACGACCCGGTTGAGGCCGTGATCTTTGATATTCTGTTTGATCAGCTCTTGTCCCGGGTCCGAGCACATGAACTTGTACTCTTTGGCCACGATGACGTTGTCCAGGCGGGAGGCAAAGTCCACAACTTCGGTAATATTGACTTTGCCGGCGATGTTCGTCCCGCAGTGGCAGACAAAAACTCCGATTCTGGGCTGACCGTTTTGACTCATGGACGTCCTCCGTTTCCGATTTTCTCCCACATCGGCTTGAGGCTGATGATCGAGCGGGAGAAACCGAGGTCTTCCTTGGGAAGACCCATCGCCAGCCCGATGAGCTGGCTGAAGAAAAGAATAGGAATGGTGATATCCTCTTTATATTTCTTGACGATTTTGTCCTGCAGGATCTCCAGGTTGAACTGACAGAGGGGGCAGATGGTCGAGATGACATCCGCGCCTTTTCTCTTGGCTTCCTTGAGCAGGATGTAATTGAGGCGCAGGCCTACCTCCTCGATAGTTCCTGTGAGCGAGCCCCCGCAGCAGCGCGTCTTGCCCGAATAGTCGACGGGTTCGGCACCGATGGCGGTCATCAGCCTGTCGAGAGACATGGGGTAGTCGGGGTCATCAAAGTCCGTAAAGGGCCTGACGAGCTGGCAGCCGTAGTAGCAGGCAACCCGAAGTCCCGTCAGTTTGCGGGTCACTCTAACTTTGATTTTCTCGAGGATGTCATCCTGGGTGAAGATCTCTAGGGGGTGCTTGACATCGACTTTGCCGTTGTAGCCGCACCCCGCTTTTTCCAGGGCGGCGAGGATTTTCTGGGCTTTCTCACTCTCGCTGGCGAGGAACTTGTTCGATTTTTTAAGGCTCAGGAAACAGCCGGCGCAGGGGGCGATGATATCCTTGTCCATCTTCTCTGCGAGCGAGAGGTTGCGGCCGCAGATGGCAGTAGCCATGGTGTCGTCCACCGAGAAATAAGCGGTCGCGCCGCAGCAGTTCCAGTCCTCGAGCTCCTCGAGCGGCATGCCGATTTCTTTAAAGACAGGGAGTATGGATTCTTCGTAGTGCTTGGAGTTGCCCTTCAAGGAACATCCGGGATAGTAGACATAGCCGTTCATCGTGCTCCCTCCTTCAAGGCTTTTAAAAGAGTCTGCAGTTGCTTTTTATTTTTAATGGATTCCTTTTTGAGGCTCATCCGGCCTGTCTTCATGAGTTTCCACCCCATCGGCGCCATCTTGAGCAGGCCCAGCGGGTTGCGCGATTTGAGGTAAAGGTTGAGGATCAGCCAGAGCTCGGAATTCCGGCCGTTGGCCCCGATGATCTTGGACATTTCTTTATCGAGGACAGGGATGGCAAACCGGGAAGGATAGACATGTTCTTCGATGGCTTTTCTCTTGAGGGCATACATGACATCAGTGATCTTTATCTTGGCTGGGCAGCGGACTTGACAGGTGTAACAGGACGGACAGAGCCAGATGGTGAAGCTGCGAAGCGCCTCGTCCTTGAACCCGTTCTTGATCATGGCGATGATTTTCCGCGGCGGGTAATCCATATAGACCGACATCGGGCAGGACGAGCTGCAGGTGCCGCACTGGATGCAGCTTTCGATCTCTTCGGACCCTGACATCTGTTTGATGACGTCCAAGAATTGCCTGTCCAGCTCTTCTTCATACTTGACCGTTCTCTGGATTTCCATGAATCCTCCTTTGTCAAAAATTGTATCTATATCGGGAGAAAGAGAAGGGTTCTAAGCCAAGGCGGAATTGTAGGTCGGCCGTTGTGACCTGCATAGTAAGTGCCATGCTATAAGGTGAAACCACGCCTAAAATGGTGTAATTATAAGACTGGACAGACGCAGAACACGAATTTAGCGATTTCCTGCATCAATCAATTCTTAGTGTAACTATAAGAATTATAGGAAAAGTATTGTTTATCTTATAATTACAGAAGATTTTAAAAATAAAAGATTCTTTTGTCAATATAAAAGTAAAAATTTTAGGGGCTTGCTTTTTCTGTTGAAAAAAAAGTAAAATTTGAGCAGAATAAAAAGAATCTTTCAAGGAAGGAGGAACTATGAGAAGAAAAGGCCTTATCGTCCTCGGCTTCATCGCTTTTCTATTTGTCTTCGTGACTTTCCAGAGCTGCAAGTCGCACCCTGAAAAACAGCTTTTAAGCGCATATTTTAATGCCATCTCCATGAAGGATACGATGACGATGTCCACCATGGCCGTAGAGCCGATGTCGATCGATGTGCAATCCTGGAAAATTGCCGCTGTAAGCGAGGTCAAGACAGAGGCGGCCATGCTTCCTGATTTGAACAAAAAAGAATTGGAGCTGAAGAAGAAGTTGGAAGATCATGTGGGGCCGGTTATGGATGCCGAAGACGCCCTGTATGGCGCTCAAGAGGAGCTCAAATCAGCCCGGACCGGTGGTGCCAAAGCCGCGGCCAAGAAGAAAGTGGATGAAACGCAGGTGAAATTCGACCAGGAGAGAGAAGTCCATAGACAACTCCAGAAAGATTATAATGATGCCAAAGCGGCTGCAGCGAAAGAAGAGCAAATCTCCCTGTTTTCTCTCGGCGCCGGCCAGGTGGCCAACATCAGAGATTTGACCGGGTCGGTTTTTTCCAAGGACGTGGACATCAACGTCGTCGGGAAAGACGGGAATGCCAAGACCTACAGATTTTTCCTGGAGAAATACGAGCTCAAGGATGAGGCCACCAACCTCGCCCGCCGGGGGAGATGGGTCATCGTCAAGTTCGCGCCGGTCAGCTGACCTGATATTGACTCTTTTTCCTTAATCCTTTATAAATAGTCCTTTATTTTGCGGGGGCCGTTAGCTCA
>CAZKEW010000008.1:8477-23967 GCA_964551885.1 uncultured Eubacteriales bacterium | reverse complement strand
ATTTAAAAAACTGATTGTAGATAAAAAACCCCGCAATCCCGAGAATGACAATCCAGATAAGGTATTTCAAAGTCTTATCCCTTCAAAATAACGAAAACTAAACAAATTATAGGAAAATTCAGCATAAAATGCCAGGTGAGAGGGAAAACAAAAAAGAATGGACAAAGAGCAGGGAAATGTTATATTGAAAAAATGCCGCAAAAAACAAGGAGAGCGGGATGAAGGCGGAATCGGTTTTCCGAACCACCAAGCTTTGGCTATTGATCTTGATCCTCTTTCTTTCGGCGTTATTAACGCTTCAGGCCAAGCCTTCAGGCGACCTTAGCCAGCTCCCAGCCAAACTCGAGCTCGAGATTCACAGGATGATGCTCAATGGGAATATCCCTTCTGCCGCTGTTGCTCTCGTCCATGGCGATGAGATCGTCTGGTCCGGCGCTTTTGGATATGCTAATGTCTGGGCAAAAACTCCTGCTTTTCCTAACACCGTCTATCTCATCGGCTCCACGTTCAAAGCCCTGGACATCTTGGCCGCGGAGATAAAACCGGGGGAAGCAAGGCAGGAGAAATGAGAAGAAGAAAGTTTTTTAAACAAATAGGTGTAGGCCTCGGTTCATTGGCACCCTTGATGCAGGTCCCATCAAAGAAAGTCCCTGCACCAAAACCGGAAATAGAGCGGATGGCCGGCAGCATGGATGCGGCTGTCGAGGTTAATCTCGATCATTTGGCCTGGAACCTTAAACAAATCAGGACGATTGTCCGGGTCCCCATAATGGCTGTTGTTAAAGCCAATGCCTATGGTCACGGGTTGATTGAGGTCTCGCGCCTGCTGGAGAAGGAAGGCGTCAGCTGGCTGATGGTCGGAAAATTGGAGGAAGCGCTGCTCCTGAGGAGAGCCGGGCTTCGCATGCCCATCCTCAATTTCGGGCCGTATTCAAGACAAGACTGCGACGAGATCGTGAAGAACAACATCAGCCAATCCGTCTACTCGGAGGAGGTCAGATATCTTCATGAAGCGGCGCTAAAGCAAAAACGGAAGGCGGGAGTCCATCTCGATGTGGACACGGGCATGGGAAGGACTGGGGTGCCCTTCAGGAATGTCCAGCCGCTCATCAATAAAATAGCGTCCCTTTCCGGCCTTAGAATAGAAGGCATCATGACGACGTTGACAGAGGACCAAGAATTTGACCGGGAGCAACTCAAAAGATTCGAGAAAGCCTGCTCCCAGGCTAAGGAGAAAGGCATTGAGGTAGGGCTCAGACATGCGGCGAGCAGCGCCGGAATCCTCAGCGACGCAAAGCTTCGCCTGGATATGGTCAGGCCGGGGATCATGCTTTATGGATATTATCCATCCGCGGAGACTCAGCAAGAAGACAAGCTGTCACTGAAGCCGGCGCTTCGCTTCTCGGCCAGGGTGATTGACATCAGGCTTCTTGCCCCAGGGGATACTCTTTCCTATCATCGCGCTTATGTCGCGGATAAGGATATGTGGGTCGCGACCATAGGGTCAGGATATTCGGACGGCTATCCCTCTCAACTTGCCGGAAAAGGCGTTGTCCTGATAAAGGAAAAAACATACGCTGTTATTGCCGGCGTCACCGCCAATCACCTGATGGTCGATTTGAACAACAGCGAAAGTGTCAGAGTCGGTGATGAGGCCATTCTCCTCGATAATCGGCCGGAAACCGAGCTTACGGCTGACGTTCTCGCAGGACTCTCCGGATTATCCGTTTATAAAATCCTCATCGGACTCAACCCCCAGCTTCCGAGAAAATATTCCTCTTTGCCAACCCCCTCCTAATTCAGCCGCCGAATTCTCTCAAAACCGGAGACACAGACAAACTCGAGCTTTTCCTTTTTTTCTATCTCATCCAGGAGCAGGTTTAAGCCCAGCGTGTCGCTCGCGATATGGCCGGCAATGACAACATTCAGGTTGGCCTTTTTGGCGTTCTCCAGGTGCTCTTCGCTGATATGCATGCCGACGATGGTGCTGACCCCGCTCGAAGCGTATTTCTCGTATATCTCTTTCGCCCCTTCTGTTCCTCCGGTCATATCGACGAAGATCTTGCCGCACTTATTCTCATCCGACCCGCTGACGATTTTGGGCGGCAGCTGGAGTCTTGCCGCGATTTTGTATTCGGGGATATTTTTCAGCAATTTGAGGAGGTCTTTTAGCTTGGCCGGGTTTTCCCGCTCGAACATCTTTTTCAAACAGTTGGTGACGCAGTTATCGGCGGCCGTATGAATGCACATCAAGGGCAGGCGCAAAAGCTTGGCCACATCAACGGTCCGGTTATGGTTAATCGGCATGAGGCGTCTTTCAATCTCGCTGATCCTCTTTTCCATCAGTTTCTCGGCGACGCTGACTGTAATTCCGCAATTGGCCAGGAGGTCAGCCTGAAGCTTCATGACATCGAAAAGCCTGGAGAGAGCATATCCTTCGGGATGATGGGCGATGATGAGGTCAATCTTCTGGTTGAGGTCTTTATTGAGAAGATAAGTCAGGAGTACCTCACCCTCTTCCATGTCGATACCGGCGATGACTTTCTTGACCTCGGTTTCGGGGTCTCCATAAAGAACCCTCGTGTCCGAGAAGGGGTTAAAAAGCCTGTCCTCGTCGAAATATTCGCGGTCATCGGCGGCAAGCTTTTCGAATTTCTCCTTTTCCTCGGTCAGAATCCTCTGGATCTCGTCTCTATCTCTCAAATCATTCTCAACCCCCGCCTCGATAACCCTTTGGTATAAATCTTTGAGTTTCATGCGGCCTGCTCCTTTGAAGAAAAATCAAATTCCAAAGAGACATATAGATGAATTATATGGTCTCAGGCAAGACTTAGCAAGGGGTCATGCGCAAGGGGTCAGGTCTTCATTCTTGACTTATTTTTTCTGTATGTTACATATCTTTCAAGGAAGGAAAAAGGAGCAGGCCAAAAAATGAATAGAAAGATAGAAAATCTGCTATATTTCAGAGCATCTGACTGCTTCGACAGCCTGAAGCTTGCCATTCAGACGTTCGAAGATTTTTTAAAGGAAGGCGTGGCGGCTGCAAGCCCAAGCTATTACAAAGCCCGAAATTATCTTAGAGATGCTGAAAAATTTTACCAGGAGACTTTCAAGGAGGCCAAAAGGCTCCTCTGTCCGCTGCCTCCGTATGCCTCCGCCGAATTTGAAAAATGGAGAATAGAATTTTTAAGCCAGCACAATATTCTAACAGCAAGCCAAGAATTGAACGGCATGAAGGAAGAACTTTTTAATAATGGGTACCTCAATCAGTGGATGTCCAAGGAGGATATCGAGCGGCTGCTGCTCAAGAATTTTGATGCTCAGAAATCAGGAAAAAGAAAACTGGCCAATATCAAAGTGCGGATCATCTTGGACAGACTGAATGAGCTTATCGTTCAGGCTCAACAGCTCAAGAAAAAAGCCATGGAGAAGCTTCAGACAGCCGGCTGAAGTTTTTATTATTCGACTATCGCTCTTCCTTTATTTCCACATCATCGCGCCAGTAACGGAGTTTTCCGACTCCGGGACCGTCAGGGCTGGCATCAAAAGCCAGGCCGAAAAGCGACGGCTTGGCTTCAAAAAGAACCTGATTGCGATAGATAGCTTTGGTCAGGTTGACGACAGTGTAGGAAAGCTTGGCAGCGGCCGACAGTCCTTCGCTTTTGGCCTCGGAGGCAAAGAGAAAATCCCCGTTGGTCTCGAATTCCCCGAAGCGGATTTTTCCGGCCTCATAGGTATATCTCGGACGGCGCCAGTCACGGGCCATATCCTTACGCAAATCATTTTTCACCGCCACAGCGATCTTTTTTTCGCCCGTATCGACCTGAATCCCGAGCCCGGCTCTTTCAGGCACTACAGGCAAGAGGCTGATCCGGCCGACCCAATCGAGATAATTGGCGTCTTTGGAATAGGGGATGAGGACCGTCACGAAGCCCACTGTCTCGCCCATCTCAAAATGCTGGGCTGTCGTCTGGTGAATCAGAAATTCATCCTGATAATGGCGCTTGATCGGCTCGATGCCTTCGAGGCGGTAGTGAGTTAAGGGGAAAACAATGAGCAGGTTTTTGTCAGTGGGAAGCGCGCTGTTTTGGATTTTTTCATAGCCGGTCTTGTACCAACGGTCTCCGTGGGCGTAAATTTTTTGGGCATGCCATAGGTTGGCCAGGGTAAACCACTCCTCCTTGCGGGCTTTAAAGATGTCAAAGACGACGAACATTTCAGGGCTCTTGATATAAGTCACGACGCGGTCCCACTCGTAGCCCCGGTTGTCGTCGATGAGCCGGGTGCGGCTGTAAGCAAAATCCTCGAGCCTCAGAAAATCCACCTTTTGAGTTCTCACGCGCCGGTAAGAGCCGGCATCGCGGAGAAAATCAAGAACGGACTGCCCCGGGACCTCGTCGCGGATGCTGTAGCGGAATTCGCCTTTTTTCTGCCCCATCCAAATTTTTTCGGGACGCACGCAGAGGCGGTTGTGAAAATAATCCTGGCGGTAAGCGCCGTAAGGGCCGCTGGGCATGTAATCTCTGTAGCCGGCATCATGAAGCAGGACAGAACCTCCGGACATAAGGAGCGTAATACTGTTCTCGTCAGAATGGCCATGGGTCATCTTCTCTTCTTCAACAGGTATGGTGTCCCTCAAGTAATCCCGGAAATTCAACCCGCCGTCGCCTTCATCCCGGTAATTGAGGAGCAGATAGGTATCCTGGGGCTGCCAGCCGCTGCGGAAGACAATTTTCTTGCCCTGGACATCCTCCATGACTTCTTCGGAAAGGGCGGCGGGGGGAAGGGCAGGGAGGTCGTCGCTTCCCCAACGATAACAGTCTAAAAGCATATAGCCCAGGCCGACATTATTGGGATTTTTTAAATCGATAAATTTTCGGGCGATTGTTGTTGCGGCCCATTTGAGCTGGGCGTCTTTGTGGACGCTGGCTGCGGCCTCAAAGAAGACAAGATAATGGGCCCAGTTGGGTTCCCAATGAGCATCGCCGAAATCAGGGATCATCCCCGCCGGGCTCAGGAGATGAAGATAATAGTGGGCATAATAGTACATTTCGGGAGTTTTAAGAAGCTCTTCTCTTCTATTCAGGGCGTCGGCGTAGCCGAGAAGGGCGTAAAGCCAAACGCCGTTGTAGATCGTGGCATCCTCGATCTGCCAGTTTCCCCAGTTGTCGTCGCCCAAGGCCCGGCGCTGCATTTCCCAAACCTTGGCCCGGGGATGAGAGGGGAGCGCTCTTACCGCCCAGGCCAGAGATTCGGCGCGCAGAGCGGCCCTATTCATCGGGCCCCATTCCTGGCTGCGGAGGATGTAATCCATGCTTTGGGCGATGTCGTCTTCAATTTTCTTTGTCTCGATTGGACTCAGCCTGCCCAGGCGGCGCAGGATCTCAAAGGCGCGGATATAGCGCATGACCGTGAAAAAGTCCGGGAGCATAGGAACGCCGTCGGCATAATCGGCTCTCCTGGCCTTGGCCCAATCGGGATAGAGAGTTCGGAAATCTCCATAGGTCAACAAAACCTTCTTGGCTCTCTCGCCATATTCTGCCTTTTTCTCTTTTTCATAGAGATGGGCATAGATGACGGCCATCTCGAGGAATCCGCCGGGGGGTCGATAGCCAAAAACATTCTCCGGGTCAAATCCCTTTTTCCATTTTTCGACAAGCTCGTCATAATGCGTCCAGACCCAGTCGGCCGAAGAGCGGGCATAGCTCAAATACTGGGCCAGAGGGATTGCAGCTGAAGACGAGGTCTTTTCGGCGCAAAAATTGGCGCCGGTGATGCCGGCAAAGAAAAAACAAAACAAAGTAAAACCGATGGCTGTTTTAGACCTGTTTTGGTGCATCTGTTTGGCCCTCCCTCGAATGAAATAATCTTTCTCACAGAACTTTTTTGCGAGGAAGATAGAGGGGTTATCATAGGTCAAAGGAAGAGCCGTTTCAACTTTTAAAGAATTGAAGATAAAATAAAGAAGACAACGGCTGATACTCCTCAGGAAGATGACATCACCCTCGTGATAATCAGGAGAGTTTTGGCCTGAGAACTCCTATTCGAAGACCTGCTTCATGATGCCGACAAGGTCAAGGGCATAGTCGATCTCAGTGAGAAGAACATTCTTGCTCTTGGCGATCTTGGTGAAGCGCCCGTCTTTGTTGCTGTCTTTAGTGACAATTATATAGTCGGCTGAGGGCGCGACGGCGTCTATCATTCTCTCGTTATCGCTTCCCGGAGCCCCCCTCAAGGCCGTTCCTCCCACATGGACGGCGATGATGAAAATTTTATTCTGCTTCGAGTAGTCGATGATCCTCTTCAGCCGCGCTTCTTCCGTCTCGACGGTCAGTCCTGACGCGCCCATGCCTTTGAGGCTGGCGCCGATGGCAAAAATAACCGTCTTGTAGGGCGTTCCCTTGGGAAACTTGGCTAAGTCTGTGTAAACTTCCGCATGAAACCCCGGCCCGGATTCTTTATCCGCCAGGCCCACGCCCGCTTTCATCATGTCGACATCAGGCACATCGCAGTAGTCATACCCCAGGCCTGCCTCCTCAAGGACGATGTTCACGGTGGTGACATCATTGCTCTGTCCGGCTGAGGTTGTCAGCACCGGAAGCTTGGCCTTGGGGACGGCTGTCTGAGCATAGCCGACAGAAAGAGCTGCCCAAACAAACAGGGCCATAATTGCCAATGTCGTTTTAAATGTTTTCATTGATTGATGTTCTCCTTCCAAAAAGAAATTTAATTTAAAGTTTTTCTTTTTCATTTGATTATCTTGCCTATTTGTCCGGCGGCTCTATGATCGCGTCATAAACCTTGATCGCTTTTCTCCACCAGTCCGGATAACCCGGCTTGTTGCGTTCCCGCGTCCTTTTTTCGGTGTCGTAGTAAGACAGCTTGTTGTACCTGACCAGAAGGTCGTCACCCAGTTTCCACCAGGCTTTGACGACATTGTCTGCATGTGTCAGGCTGTAGCCGGTGAGGTACCTGATACCCTCAAGTGCAGACCTATTGTAACGCTCAAGAGCCTGATTATCAACTTCACCAATATTGGCCACAGTCTTGGCTTCCCACTCTGACTGCGCTTTCTTGACGTCTTCAATAGCGGCGTTATAGACGACCTGAGTGTGAAAATCGACATAGTCGAAAGCCCATCTGGCCGAATCTCGGTTGAGGACCCAGTGGTCGCCTATCTTGAATGAAGCTGGGACATCGGTGATCCCGGCATAGAGAGGCATGTAGCAAGACGTATCCTGGAGCCCGAAAGAGAGCCAGATAATGCCGCCGATGGGCCCCGGCAGCCATCCCCGGCACTGGGTGACTGTGGTGTATTCAACGCTCGGCGTGGAAATGGCCCGGGTCGTGCTGTAATAATTGGGGTTTCCAAAAGGACCTCCCCGCAAACCCTTCACCCGGTCGAACTGAGTCCCCTGAGCTCGGTCCCTGGTCATATTCATCACATCCTGAACGGAAATTTTGTTATCGGGCTTTGCGGAAAAAGGATAATCCATGTTGGGAGTGTCCGGGCTGATTTTAAGTGAGGGAGCGGCGATATTGAAAAAGCGCCACAGCCGGGCCCGGCGTCCTTCAGTGCTTGTGGCGCTTCCTTCGGCCGGGGAGTAGGCTCTTTTCCAGCCGAAGGGTTTTCCGCTCTTAGGGTCGTAGAGCCCGTTTTCTATGGTGAAAGAAACGACATGCGCTGATGCCATGAAATAATCTTTGTTCTTGAGGTCGATCTCTCCGATCCTGGACTCATTAGGACAGACGCTGACATGGTCATCGGGAACGCGTTGGGCGCACCAGACGGCGCCGGGCTTTCCGCTCTTCGGCGTCCAGAGCGGGCCGACGGGCATGATCTCGAAAACCCAGACTTCGTTCGGGTCATGGACTGCCAGCATTTCGCCAGCATCGTTATATCCATAGCCGTATTTTTCGGCCAACGAACCCATGAGCTGGAGGGCTTCGCGCGCTGTCTTGCATCTCTCCATAGCGATGAGGGTGAGCATAGTGATGTCGAAGGCTGGCGTAGGAGTTGAGTTGACCAATTTTTTCACGCAGCCGATTGTGGACTCGCCGATGGCTAATTGATGTTCGTTCATGTAGCCGAACATGCCGTGATGATAGGCATAGGTATGGGGCACCTCGGGAATCTCAAGGCCGGTGAAATCGTTCTTATAGAGGTCCCATTTCAGGCCTTGTTCAGGAGGCCAGGTTTTGTACTGGTTGATGTGGTAGATTTTGCGCTTCTCGCCGGGCTTATGGTCGGCCGCATCGACATGGCGCCAGGTCCAGTCGCAGGTGCCGCAGTCACAGGTGTGAGTTGCGATGGTGGAGCCATCAACTGAGGCGTTTTTTGCCACCATAATGACCGTACAGCCCTCTTCGGATAAGTCATCAACATAGAGATCCGCTCGAGAGCTCTGGTGAGTCCGGGGAATGAACGAGAAGACTAAAACGAGCACGGCCAAAGTCATGATGGAACCGATAAAAAGCTTTCTTAGGGTCATCGTCAATCTCCTTTCTATATGTTTTCAAGAGCAGGCTTCTTGCCCTCATCTTCGTTCCCCCTCTTTTCCTTATGATCAACAAAAAAATTCATTTTCCTCATAGTAGCAAAACACCATCGAGATGCAGAATAATGCAAACGCAATAGCAAAAAACGTCATCGCGAGGAGCGAAGCGACGTGGCGATATCAAAAAAATAATCTAAACGGATTGCCGCGCTCCCTTCGGTTGCCCGCAATGACAAAATAACCCGGCTCATCGCGTTATTGTTAGTTCAAATAAATTTTGCTCTTCTCGGCTGTTTCTGGGTCGTGAAAATAGTGGCCCACGCCGTTTTTGGCGATATCGGCATAGCCTGGAATGTCACGCACAAGGATAGCTCTTTCAGGAGTTTTTTTAGAATATTGGCGCATGATTTCCAAAGTGACCGAGCAGTGCTGGCCGACTCTTTTTTCTAATGGCCAGCCGGACTCATCATAGGGGACGAAGAGTTTTTTCTTCCCGGCGAGGCTGAGCAAAAAAGGGTCTTTCCCGTCAAGAAGAAGCTTCTCTGTCTTGGGACCGGTCGGCTGATCGAGGAAAGGAATGGGCGCTTCGAGAAGGAACGGAAGCGTGTCTGAAAAATCGCCGATCTCGCGATGAGAAAGCCCGCGGAATCCAGAGGGCGATGGCTCCACATGGTTGTCAAAACCTTCCCTGGCCTTGACGGTGAGCGTTGCCATAGTGGCGATTTTCTGGGATTTCTCCGGAGCCACGATGCAGTTCGTGACAGGGAACATCGTCTCCGCGCCGTGAATGTCCACGGCGATATCGACCTTTTCCCGGCGCATGATCTCCATGGCGGCGAAGGTGACTTTCTCCATCAGCGGGCCGTTCGGCCGGCCGGGCCAGGTCCGGTTGGAGTTCCTGACATCGATGAAGGAGAGGAGCTGTCTATCAGGATAATGGATGTAGACATCCGGGTCCGGCCATTGGTCCAACGGCGAAGCGTCCCGGTTTCCCATCCTGAATTTTTTCTTGCCCCATTCGGTCGGGATTTCATAATAGAGCGGATAGCCGTCCCCGGGCCTCGTGTTGCGGCCGGCGCTGTGGTTAAACTGGGGAATGACAATAAGCGTTCCTTTCTCCACAACGGCATTCTCGATGATCATCAGCGCCGCCAGGAGTCCCTCCGGCTCATTGGCATGACTGTTGGCCATGATGAGGACTTTTCCGCCTGCTTCTTTTCCTTCCATAAAAAAGACAGAAGTGTCGGCCATCTTGCCTTTAAGCCCGGGGCAATAGTCACTCAAGTGAACGACTTTGGTCACACCAGGCCCGGCCACAACAGGAACGTCGAAGTGGCGATGGCGGAAAAGCTGCAAACCGCCCTGTAAGAGCACGGCCAGAAACAACGCTAAGAGAATGGCCTTGGTTACCCACGTCCGCGCCATTATCTCTGTTCCCCCATAAAATTATTTGACCCGCAATATTCTCAAGATGAGCGGGATCAACAGCAAGAGATAAAGGGTCATGTCCTCGATGTTTTTCTTCTCTCGCGCAAAATTCCAAACCAGCAGGCCGATGAGATAAATGCAGATGGCGTAGTAGAAGATCATGATAAGGGGCATGAGTCCTCCTTTTCTACATGCTCCATCGCACTAAAAATGCCAACTTGGCGCTATAGACGATCATCAGGATGCCCACGATCGTGATCACCAGCCAGGGGAGCCATGTGTTCTTTAAAAAGGTCCAGTAAGAGCCTTTGTATTCCGAGACCATGACGCTCAGCCTTCCGATAAGAGCGGTAGGGGGAAGCCCGTCCCCCAAAGGCCAGAGAAGGGACAAGCCGGCCATGGCCACAGTGGCGTGGAAACCTCTGGAGTCAAGAAACCAGATAAGAGGGATGCCGATCACGGCTGCAGCTCCGTAAGTCAAAACGCCTTCGGACACAGGAATGATGACCGCCAAAGAAATCAAGAGAAGAGTCAGCTGGATGCTGATGACGGTGTAAGAAAGAAGCCCACGCACCCCGGTGGCGGTCATGATTTGCTGCAGCATGCCCACGACCACGATGGTGGCGAGAAGCGGAAGAAGGCGTTTCACAGTGTCCCTGGCCAAACCCAAAATTTTTATTTTTTTTGGACTCACCAACCATGCGGCCAAACCCGAAAGAGTAAATTCTAAAGGCAAACCCAGAATGGGAGTGCGAAACGGCCAGATTCTGTACACGACCACAGAGCCGAAGAAAACCAGAAAGGGGATAAGCACCCGCCACCAGCTCATCTTTGCGGGAACTTCCGGCATCTCCTTCAGAGCCGTCTCTAAATTTGCCGTTCCTTCTTTTTTCCAGCCCAGGACAAGGACAGTGAAGGTGCCCAACAGGAGAACAGGAATGCCCAAAGTGAATTCAAACCCGACATAGGGGATGGCTGTCCCGGCGCATAGAATCATCGCCCAGATGTTGACAGGCGGCGCGGCAGCGCTCAGGCCAGCGACAATGAAAAGTAAGGCCGCGACTCTCCTTTGGGGAATGCCAAAAAATCTTAAGGCCATGGCCACAGGGGCTCCGACGACAAGCAGCGAAATGCTTCCTGCGCCTGTGAGGGCGCCTGGGATAAGGACAATGATCATCAAGATGAGCAGAGCGACTAACCTTTTGTTGTAAAAATAGCGGATCGTGGCCCTGACGACATAGTTCACCCCGCCCGACTCAGAGACGATGGCCATGAAGATGGTGGCCGTGGCGAAGACGAGGATTACATCGAGATAGGTAAAAGACCCCTCGACGAGATGCCGGGCGAGTTGGCCGAGAGGAGGTGTGTCATAAAAAGCGCCGGCAACTCCGCCCGCCAGGGCAGCCAGGAACATGCTGATCTCGACGGAGAGTTTGCTCGCTTTGGCTATCGCGTAAGCAAGAACCATCACCCCCAGGATGATTCCAATGTGGAGAGCCATGATTTATTATTCTTCGCCATATTATCTTCGCCTTCGAGAGAAGTCAAGAGGGAAGGTCCTCCAAACACGGGGACAGTTCTTCCGGAGAATCGTCCCCCATAACAAAAAAAAACTTAGTTATTGAATTTTTTTTTAAACTGGTTTAATTATGAGATGATATGTTCTGGTTCCGCAAGAAGAAGGCCCAAAAAAAGAAAACCCCGTCGGGAAAAGAAAGGCGAAAAGAACCTCGTCTCGAAGACACCAACGAACTGACCATCGAGCCCTGCCAAGCTGAAAAACTCGGCCTTGAGAAAAGGACGTATTATGCCCGGACAAAGAATGTTTCTCCGAGCGGGCTGAATGTTCAAGCTGAGGTCCAGTTTCCTTTGGATACGCTGCTCAGCATCAGGCTCCAATCGCCGAAGACGGGGAAGCTCATCCAGGACACGGGCAGAGTGAAGTGGGTCTCCAGGCTTGTAGAAGGAGAAGCGTTTGAGCTCGGCATAGAATTTGTGGACACCTCCATCAGCACCATCATGGACCTCTTAGAGCACATTTATAAAGGGTAAGACCGTCCTTTCCTTGACAGACCAGATAAATTTCAGTAAAAGTTCACCTGAAGATATGTTTTCCGCCTGTCCAATCTTTATTAAATCTATCAATTCGAGAGATTTACTAGAAAATAATAAGAAGGAGAGGGGTCCATGAGCGTTAGGCTTCGTCTCGGCATCATGATGTTTTTAGAGTATGCCATTTGGGGGTCTTGGGCTCCGGTGCTGTCGGCCTATTTAATGAATACCCTTGGATTCAGCGGCACTCAGGTCGGCTGGATTTACAGCCTGCTTCCGCTGGCAACCATCATTTCTCCGTTCATCGGCGGCCAGTTAGCTGACCGCTACTTTCCCACGCAAAAGGTCATTGCCGTCTTAGGGCTCGTCGGCGGCGTACTCTTGATCTTCGGCTCGACCGTCACCTCCTTCTCAGCCATGATGTGGGTGATGCTTATTTATTGTCTGATTTACGCGCCGACTTTAGCTTTGACCAACTCCATCGCCTTCATCAATCTCAAAAATTCGGAAAAGGATTTCGGCAAGATCCGCGTCTGGGGAACGATCGGCTGGATCGCAGCGGGGCTTGGCCTGGCCGGCTGGCGGATGATCGCGAAATCCGCCGGAAGCATAGCCCTCAAGGGAGATACGCTCTTTCTCGCGGGCCTCTTTTCCATTGTCATGGGCGTCTTGTCGTTCGGCCTGCCGCACACGCCTCCTAAGAAAGAAGGAACAAAGCCATGGGCTTTTTTGGAAGCCCTCAAGATGTTCAAGGAAAAGGATTTTCTGGTTTTCACCATCATTTCCTTTATCGTGGCCACGGAGCTCCAGTTCTACTACGTGCTGACTGCTCCGTTCTTGACTTCGGCGAAAATCGGCGTCTCCGAATCCGCGGTCTCGGGAGTAATGGTCATCGCCCAAATCGCCGAGATCTTCGTTATGGCGCTCCTGCTCCCTTATTTCCTGCCGAAATACGGGATTAAGAAAACGATGATCATCGGCGTCCTGGCCTGGCCGCTCCGATACATCATTTTCGTCATCGGCATTCCCGCTTGGCTCGTCATCGCCTCGCTGTCCCTGCATGGCTTTTGCTACGTCTTTTTCTTCACGGCGGCCTATATCTATGTTGACATAATCGCGCCGAAAGATATTCGCGCCTCGGCCCAGAGCCTGATCGCCGTGGTGATCCTCGGTTTCGGAAATTTTGTCGGGAGCAACTTTTCCGGCTGGGTTCAAAACCTTTTTACGGTCGAAAAAGTGACCAATTGGCGGAATGTCTTTCTTGTGCCAACAGCCCTAACGCTGCTTTGCGCCTTAGCGTTCGTTGCTCTGTTTAGAGCCAGGAAGGCGGCAGGGGCGCCGGCGCAGTCCTAAGAAGAATGGGGACATGTTCCAAACCTCTGGGTTTGGTACTTGTCCACGATTTTAAGATACTGTTATAAACGCATTAAATATGTTTACATTGTCATCGCGAGCGCAGCGTGGCGATCTCTCTCTTTCTTGAGATTGCTTCGTTGTCCCACCGGAGCGGGACCCCTCGCAATGACACGGGAGTTATTGCGTTTATGTTAGGAGGACACGATGAATAAGAAAAGATTGGGAGTAGGGATCATCGGAGGAGGTTTTAACGCCAGGTTCCACATCCGCTCCTGGGTCGGCGTCCGCGATGCCGACATCCTCGGTATTGTGGACCCGGACAAGAAAAGGGCTGAGGAAGCTGCTGCTCTGGCGCGGAAGCTCAATGTCGGGGCCGCGAAAGTTTATAAATCCGTCACTGAGATGGTTTCTGACCCGGCCATCGATGCGGTCTGGATTTGCGCTCCAAACTTCACCCGCATCGAGGTCATGGAAGAAATCGTAAGCCCTTTGGAAAAAGGAAAGGGAGAACTCATCGGAGTTTGTTGCGAAAAACCTCTCGGCCGAAATGTCAGAGAAGCTCGCCGCATGCTCGAGCTTGCCCAAAAGGTGAAAGTCCTGGATGGATATCTCGAAAACCAAGTTTTTGCGCCGGCGGTTGTTAGGGGCAAAGAGATCGTCTGGGCGAGGGGAGCCGCCCTTTCAGGAAGGCCTTACCTGGCCCGGGCTGCCGAGGAGCACAGCGGCCCTCATATGCCCTGGTTCTGGGAAGGATCGCTCCAGGGCGGAGGAGTGCTCAACGACATGATGTGCCATTCGGTCGAGGAGGCCCGTTTCATGCTGACTCAGCCGGGCAAAGACAGAACCAGCCTCACGCCGCTCAAGGTCACGGCATATGCCTCCTGCTTGAAATGGCAGATTCCGGAATATACTAAAACTTTGTGGGATAATAGCGGCGGCAAAACAGACTATCTCAAAAGGCCGGCAGAGGATTTTGCCCGCTCTCTGGTTGAATACAAGGCAGAAAACGGCCAGGTCGTCGTCGTCGAGACAACGACAAGCTGGTGCTATGTCGGCGCAGGGCTTCGCCTGTCGATGGAGCTTCTCGGGCCCGAGTATGCCCTCCAGATCAACACGCTCGACTCCAACCTTAAAGTCTTTTTCAGCCGGAAGGTCGCAGGAAAAGCAGGGGAAGACCTCGTGGAAAAACAGAATGCCGAGATCGGCCTGATGCCGGTTGTCAGCAACGAGGAGAGCGAATACGGCTATGAAGCGGAAAACCGGCACATGGTCCAGTCCTTCCTCAAGGGCGTCAGGCCCATGGAGAACTTCTCCGATGGCCTCAATGTGACCGAGCTCCTTATGGCAGCCTACATGAGCATCGAGCAGGAAAAGACAGTCTCTTTTCCGCCCTTAGGGCTGGATTCGTTTATCCCTGCCGTGGCCAGAGGCAAATGGAACCCAAAAAAGCTTAATCGATAAATTCATCCGGCTCTTATGTCTGTATTGAAGGAGGAAGAATGAAGAAAATAAGTTTTCTGCTCTTGGGCTTTATCTTTTTTGCCGGCCTGAGTGGGCTTTTGAGTGGACAGCCTGCCAGTGAGAATTATGCCCAGGTGAGGATCAAAAAATTCCCTGTGGCCATGCAGTGCTGGACCTACCGGAAATATTTTTTTTATGAAGCTGTCGAGAAAACAAAAGTTCTGGGGATCAAATACCTTCAGGCTTTCCCAGGCCAAGTCCTTTCTGCACAACAGAAGAATATCCTCTTTGACCACAGCCTCAATGATGATCAGATCAAGCAGATAAGAGAGAAATTAGCCGCAGCCGGCATGGAAGTCGTGAGCTACGGCGTTGTGGATATCGGAAGAACAGAAGAAAGCATGCGCAAGGTTTTCAATTTTGCCAGGAAAATGGGGATTCGGACCATCGTCACTGAACCTGAGGATGCAGATTTTCCGATTCTCGAGAAGCTGATCAAGGAATATAACATCAGCATCGCCATCCACAATCACCCGGAACCTTCAAAATATGCCAAGCCGGAAACCGTCCTTTCGTCTGTGAAAAGCCTTGATGAGCGGATCGGCGCTTGCGCCGACACCGGCCACTGGATGAGAGGCGGAATTCGTCCTGTGGAGGCGCTCAAGCTTCTCAACGGCCGCATCATCGACGTCCAC
>CAZKEW010000008.1:0-8467 GCA_964551885.1 uncultured Eubacteriales bacterium | reverse complement strand
TGAAACGGAAGTGATGACGCCCGAGCCTGCTATACGCAAAGGCCTCGAATACCTGAAGAGCATCACCTATTATGAAGGCTATGAGGAAATTTTGAAAAGATACTGGGGGCGATATTCCAAGCATGGCTGGAACCATTATGGCCCAGGCCATTTCGAGTTAGACGAGAAAACGGGCATTCTCAAATCCCAGGGAGGAATGGGGCTTCTCTGGTATAGCGTTAAGAAGTTCAAGGATTTTATCCTTGAGCTCGACTTCAAGTGCGCCCAGAAGAATACGAATTCAGGAATTTTCATCAGAGTGCCTGATGTCCCGACGAGCGATAGCTATATTTATTATTCCTTCGAGGTCCAGATTTATGACGCCGGGGAAGGCATCCACAAAACGGGGGCTATTTATGATGCCGAGGCGCCCAGCGCCGTCGCTGCCTCCAAACCCACGGACGAATGGAACCACATGATAATCACCTTCCAGGGCAAACATATCCAAGTCGAGCTGAACGGCGCTCGCATCGTCGATTGGGAGGCCGAGCCTCGGGGAAAGATCAAGGATTTTGCGGCTGAAGGCTATATCGGGCTCCAGAACCACGACAGCATAGCGCCTGTCTACTTCAGGAATATTTTTATCAAGGAATTATAAGAAAACGATCATGGACGTATTAAATTTACTAGGAGAATTAAAAAGCGTTTTATTATATCATTGGTCTCTTCATCTTGCCACGGCAGTGGTTTGAGTTTGAAAGAAAGGAGTTCAACATGAAGAATTTAAAGGCATCTGAGACAAAAAGACTCTTTGTCCAACTATTCACAGTCACGTTTCTTGCCATCTTCCTTATTTTTGGGGGCACGGCTTGCAAGAAAGCAGAGGTCGGTCCGAAGGCGCCGGTTGCCGAGAAGATTGAAAAGGAGCTCACTGCTCACGGTCAAACCCGGGCTGACTACTATTACTGGCTTCGCGAGCGCGAGAATCCTAAGGTCATTGATTATCTCAAGGCCGAGAATGAATACCTGAAAGCCGTCATGCAGCCGACTGAGGCATTCCAGGAAGCTCTTTATAAGGAAATCGTGGGCCGGATCAAGCAGACCGACATGTCAGTCCCATACCGCTCAGAGGGCTATTATTATTACACCCGCTTTGAAGAAGGGAAGGAATATCCTGTCTATTGTCGTAAAAAGGGAAATATGGAAGCGGCAGAAGAAGTCCTGCTCAATGTGAATGAAATGGCCGAAGGACAACCTTATTTTCATGTGGCCGGCTTCACGGTCTCCTCAGACAATAACCTCATCGCTTATGGCGTGGATAATGTCAGCCGCCGCCTTTATACCATGCATTTTAAGAATCTTGCGGCTAGCGAGACTCTCCCTGATGAAATTTCCAACACGATAGGGCAGGCGGCCTGGGCTAACGACAACAAGACACTCTTTTATACCTTGAAGGACATAACCACATTGCGGCCGTATAAGATCATGAAGCACATACTTGGCGCTCCGGTTTCCGAAGACACGGCCATTTATGTGGAAAACGACGAAACCTTTAACACTTACGTCTATAAGTCCAAATCAAAGAAATTTTTAATCATCGCCTCGGATAGCACCCTCTCGACCGAGTACCGCTACCTGGATGCCGACAAGCCCGAAGGTGAGTTCAAAGTCATCCAGCCGAGAGAACGCGACTTAGAATACCATGTCGAGCATTTCCAGGACAAGTTCTACATCCGCACGAACTTCCAGGCCAAGAATTTCCGCTTGATGGAGACTCTTCTGGACAAAACGACTAAAGAAAACTGGTCAGAGCTCATCCCGCACCGGGAGGATATTTTGTTCGAAGGCTTCGAGATTTTCGATAATTTTCTCGTTACCGAAGAAAGGAAGTCAGGGCTGACCGAGCTTCGCATCATCACCTGGAAGGATAAGGCAGAGCATAACCTCGATTTTGGTGAACAAACTTACGCTGCCTCGATCGGGTTTAACCCCGAGTTCAACACAGACTGGCTGCGCTACGATTATTCGTCCCTGACCACGCCCAACTCGACCTACGATTACAACATGGTGACCAAGGAAAAAAAGCTCATGAAGCAGCAGGAGGTCCTTGGCGATTTCAATCCAGAAAACTATTATGCCGAAAGACTTTACGCCATCGCCGTTGATGGAGTCAAAGTCCCCATCTCCCTCGTTTACAGGAAGGGGATTGAGAAAAATGGAGAAAATCCCTTGTTACTCTATGGCTACGGCTCTTACGGCGCCACCACAGACCCGAACTTCAGCTCTGTTCGTTTGAGCCTTCTCGACAGAGGGTTTATTTATGCTATCGCCCACATCCGCGGCGGCCAGGAGATGGGACGCGCCTGGTATGAGGACGGGAAACTCCTCAAGAAGAAAAATACGTTCACGGATTTTATCGCCTGCGCCGAACATCTCATCGCCGAAAAATACACCCGGCCGGAAAAGCTCTTTGCCATGGGCGGCAGCGCTGGAGGCCTGCTCATGGGCGCTGTCGTCAACATGAGGCCAGACTTCTTCAAGGGAGTGATTGCTTCTGTGCCCTATGTTGATGTCATCACAACCATGCTGGACCCAAGCATTCCTCTGACGACGAGCGAGTACGATGAGTGGGGAAATCCGAACAACAAAGAGTATTACGATTACATGCTTTCCTATTCTCCCTACGACAATGTCGAGGCCAAAGCTTATCCGGCCTTGTTTGTGACAACAGGCCTCCACGATTCGCAAGTCCAATACTGGGAGCCGGCCAAGTGGGTGGCCAAGCTTAGGGCGACGAAGAAAGACAAAAATCTGCTTGTGCTTCACACGAATATGGAAGCAGGCCACGGCGGGGCATCCGGCCGCTTCCGCCGCTACCGGGAGACAGCCATGGAGTACGCCTTTATCTTCGACCTCGTCGGGATCAAGCAGTAAGGGCAGCTCTGGGCATTTCGCTCAGAGCGCGTTGATTTTCCCCGGCAAGGAAAATCAACTCCCATTCAGGCCTGTCATTGCGGGCGACAAGCGAAACAATCCGACGAAGTCGTCGCGAGACATCGAAGATGACCCCCGGGTAAGATTGCTTCGTCGTAACGCTCCTCGCAACGCCCGCTTCGCCTCCGGATGGCCTTTTACGCCCACATCCCTCGCTCAAGAGAAAAAAAGAAAGAATTTAATCGTTTGCCGCCAGGTTTCTATTGGAGATTGGTTATTGTCGCGGCTCCGTAATAGATGCCGTTAAAAAGGAATTTGAAGGTGCCGTGGGGCTGGCCGCGGAAGATGATTTCGGGACCGTATAAAAAGAGCTTCCCTTTGCCCACTTGAGCCTCGATGACAGCGACCGCTTGGTCGAGGTAATGCTGTCCCCAGGCCCACCCGCTTCTAAGGGGAGAAGGATTGTCGAACCAGGCGACAGGCCGGACACCTTTAGCCACGGCGTCGGGGTGAAGAGAGAAAACCGGGCTGTTGTTGAAATAGATGTCGGCCCGTTCGTTCATCCCATAGGCCAGCGGACTGCCGTTGTCGATCTTAACCTGAAGGACAGAGCCCGGGACATAATATTTCTCCCTCTTCAAGCGCTCCTCGGTGCCATCTTCAAGTTTTTCGACAAGAGCGTCAGAAATAGGCAGGCCGACATGGTAGCCTAAAGAGGTCGAGCTTCCGAGGGCCAAAATCGACCCGCCGTCTTCCAAAAATTGACGGAGCTGAGGAACAGTCTTGGCTATCGTCACACTCCCGAGGCGGCTGCGATATTGCTCGGGGATTTCTTCCGGCTTGGGCGGGGCAAAGAAGCGGAATTCTCCCTCCAGTTCGCGTTCCTCGCGAGGTATAGCTCCGCCGACAAAAATGAGGACATCGAATTTAGAGGTCAAGTTGCCGGCATCCAGGTCTGGCGGGTAGATGATTTCAAAAGGAAACTCAAATTGCTCAAGCAGCCATCTGGCCCAGCCTGAAGCCATCGAGCCGCCGTAGATATCCCAGAGGCCGATGCGAACGGGGCGCAGGCGCAGCGCTTCCCCTTGGGGTCTAACGTCGGTGCTTTCGATGGTCAGTCCGAGAGACTTGGCTATCTCTTTTAATCTGTCCAGGGAAGCCGATTTTGCCGGAACAAAAATAGTGCCCGAAGGATAACTTTTTCCGTTGGCCTGGAATGGATTTTTCAGCCAGAACACTTCCTCCTGACTTTTGAGCAGGCGGTTAACGGCGATAAAAGCATCATTAACCCTGTGATCGAGGAGAAAGCCGGCCGGGTTTAGGCTTCCGGTCAAAGTTACGGCGGGGACTTTGATCAGGCCCTTGATTTTTTCGAACGGGCCATCAAACCCGTCGAGGACCCGGTCAAAAACGATTCCCATCTGATAAGCCAGCGTCCATCCTGCGCTGTCATAGGGGGCAACAGGCGGACCCTTAGGATAAAGGACATCATGCGGATGGTCTTGAGGCTCAAACATGGCCAGGATATGCGGCCGGAACGCCTGACCGCATTTGACCACATAGCAACCTTCGGGATATTTTTTGCCGGCGATTTCAAAAGGCTTGCTCGCTCGATGAACCCTCACTCCGCTTTTGATAAGGGTATTGACGAATTTTGTGGCTGTCGAGAAATCAGGCTGGTCAAAAGGGATGATAAACCCTCTCGGATCACGGGCAGTCGGGTCTCGCAAGACCTCATAATATTTAAGAGGATATCCCCGGTTGAACCCCTGTCCTTCAGGCTTGGCCTTGTCTTTTTTGATGGCCTGTTCCACAGCTTCGATTCTTTTTGGGCTCACTGTCCAATTGTCACGGCTGCCTCTGTCTATGGAATTCTTGCCCATGCGGTAAACATTGAGGAGAAAGTCTTCGCGCAGCTTTGAAGCGAGGTCCAAAATAGTCCTGTTCGCCGTAATGGAATATTCGATCGATTGACGGAAATGCCATTTCTGGGGCTCGACAGGGAAGGGGAGGTCGTTTTTGGGAAGCTGTTTTTCGGGAAGGAAGGGAATATCCATGGGCGTGGGGTTGCCGATCGTTTCTGTCAGAATGCCGATCATGTTGTGAAAATAGGAGGTCGAGCGAAGCCCACCGCTCCACCAGGTTGAGTATCCTGCGCCCGACCGCATGGTTGCCCCCGGTTTTCCTTCAGCGACGAATCTGGAATGCATGGCTGAGCCGACAAGTTCTACTCCCACGGGCACAAGAGGGTCGAAGAAATAGTTAAAAGGGTCGCGGAAGGGTGAGCAGAAAAGGACGGTGCCCGCGGGCCCGGTCTGGTGATGGTTATAGACGATCTGAGGAAACCACTCCAGGTACATAATCCTGGAGATGGCTTCGGTTTCGGGCTGCGTAATCATATAAAAATCCCTATTATTGTCATGGCCGATGTATTTCTGGTAAAGACGCGGCAGCCCTCTCGTAGTGCGTTTAGCCGGGTCTTTTTCACGCATATACCAGTTGGCGACAAGCTCCAGGCCATCGGGGTTTGAGGGAATAGCCAGCAGAATGACATGATCGAGGATGCGCCGCGTCTCTGGGTCGTCCCGACTGACCATTTGATAAACAAGCTCGATAAGCTGCTGGGAGCCCAGGACTTCGGTCGCATGCAGGCCTCCATCTATCTGGATGACAGCCTTTCCTTCCGAAACCAAAGCGCGGACCTCACTCTCTGTGAGCCCTTCGGCCAAAGCAAGCCGGCGGGAGATTTCTTTATAACGGACGAGTTTTTTCTGGTTCTTGGGGGAGGTGATGACGGCCATAATCATCGGCCGGCCCTCGGCGGTTGTGCCTATTCTCTCAAGAGAAAGCCTTTCTGATTCCCGGTCGAGCTTTTCCCAGTAAGCCAAAAGCTGAGAGTAGCTCACGAGCATGTAATCATCGCCGATGTTGAACCCAAACTGTTCTTTGGGGCTGGTGATGTTCTCTTGCCCGAAGGAGGGATTCAATATAAAGATGAAAACAAGTCCGCTCAAAACGAATAATTTGCGAAGACTCACGGTTTCCTCCCTAGACCATTATATGCTTTGGTCTATTTATCGTACCATTGATCTTCAAAAATCGAGGTCAAGCCCGAAAGCTCCAGTCCTCCCGCTTGGAGGACAATGCGGTATTCTCCAGATGGAGCAGGCGTATATTCAAAATTGGGGTCCCTCTGAGGCCCGAATCCGAACTCCTCAAACCGCCGCATCCGCTCCTGCGCGGCTTTCTTTTCCTCTTCGGTCCTTTTTCTTCGCGAGGTCATATCCCAAACGACTTTCTGGATGCCAGGCTCATTCTTGCCGGAAATCTCGCTGATGACTTTGGTGCCCTTATAGACAATTATCTTAATGTCGCCTTTGACCTTGGTTTTCAAATAATAATTGACCACGATGCCGTTAGGCTCGCTTTCTCCAGCAAAGTTCGTAGAGCTTGAATGATTGCTCTTGCTGTTCACCCATCTTACTTTCGGCTCGATGGCAAAGAGATGGGCGTCTTTGGCCAGGACCTGGGATGAGACCTCCTGGAGCGGCGTGATGTCGGTGATGAAAATGCCCCGGCCATGCGTAGCGACAATGAGATCGTTTTCGCGGGGATGGATTTGGAGGTCATGCACCGGTTGCGTGGGCATGTTTGTTTTCATCTTGGTCCAGCTCTTGCCGGAGTCAATAGAGAAATAGACAGCAAATTCGGTCCCAACAAAGAGAAGGTTTGGATTCTTGTGGTCTTCGCGGATGACGTTGATTGGCTCATTAGGCAAATTGCCGGCAATGGAGGTCCAGGTCTCCCCGAAATCCGTGGTCTTGTATAGGAATGGTCGAAAATCATCCTGGCGGTAGCCGGTGTAAGAGAGGTAGGCTGTGCCGGGATCGTGTTTGGAAGCGATAACACGGCTGACCCAGTATCCAGGATTTCCGGAGATGCGGTCGTTGAGTTTGGACCAGTTCTTCCCGCTGTCTCTTGTCAGCCAGGCATTGCCGTCGTCTGTTCCCACCCAAATGACTCCAGCTTCAAGGGGAGATTCGTCCATCGTTGTAATCGTGCAATACTGGATGTTGCCGTCCCCGCCTTTGCCGGTTGCAAGCTTGGTCGGGTCGTTCGTGGTCAGGTCCGGGCTGATTTCTTCCCAATATTCGCCGCGGTAATTGGATTTCACCACGATATTGGCTCCGTGGTAGATCACATCGCTCGAGTGCGGCGAAACGAGAATCGGGGCGCACCAATTCCAGCGGAGGTCTTTTCGCTTCTCCTGATAGGCTATCCTTTTTCTTTCTCCTGTCAAAAGATCAACCCTGGTCAGAGGACCGAACTGGGATTCGTTATAGAGGAAGCGGTTGGTTTTTTGGTCAAAGACGTTATACATGCCGTCCCCGCCTCCGACTTGCTGCCAGTCTTCCAACCGGATTGGGCCGCCCCCGCGCTTTGTGCTTGGCCCCATCGCTGAGCCATTATCCTGGAGGCCGCCGGCCACATTATACGGGTAAGACATATCTACCCCAACCGCATAGAACTGCGCCAGAGGAAGCTGGTCAGGATGATACCAGTTCTTTCCGCCGTCATAAGTGATGCCCATGCCGTGGTCATAGCCGAGGAGCATGTGGCTGGAATCCTTCGGGTTGATCCAGAGAGCATGGTCGTCGCCGCCGAATTTCAACGGCCTGCGCAGCCAGGTCTTGCCTCCGTCCTTGGTCGCCCGAGAGGCATCGCTCAGGACATGAACGACCTGATCATTGTTAGGATCGATGATAATCTGTCCGTAGTAGTATCCGGGATTGCCGCCGATGCTCTGTTTTTCCGGGCTGACCTTCTTCCATGTTTCGCCGGCATTATCAGACCGATAGACCTCACCGTTAATCATCCCCTGGCTCGATTTTCCTTCAAGGATTTCCTTCCAGCGCTCGTCTTCGGACAGGCCTGGTTTATTGGCGTTTTCTATGCAGGCGTAGAGGATGCTGGAATTCTTGGCATAGACGGCGATGCCGATTCGGCCCAAGATACCCGTGGGCAGGCCTCCGGCCAATTTTTTCCAGGTAGCGCCAGAATCGGCTGACTTATAGAGACCGCTGCCGGGGCCCCCGAGCATGTAAGTCCAAGGCTTGCGCAGCCGGTCGTACGCCGCAGCGTATAGGATATCCGGGTCGGCAGGGTCCATGGCCACATCAACCACTCCGATGGTCCTGTTTCCCACAACCACATCGAGCGCCTTAGTCCAGGTTTTTCCGCCGTCCGTGGTTTTGTAAAGCCCTCGCTCCGGGTTTTCCGAATAGAGATGACCCAGGGCCGCCACATAGACGATATCCGGGTTTTGAGGATGGATGACAACCCGGCCGATGTGATGGGATTCTTTCAACCCCATGTTTTTCCAGGTTTTGCCGGCGTCAGTGGACTTATAGACTCCGTCCCCCCAATAAGTGCTCCGGGAGTTGTTGGCTTCGCCCGTGCCCACCCAGACAATATTGGGGTCGGAAGGCGCCACTGCCATATCGCCTATAGAAAAGACATTCTCATAGTCAAAGATCGGCTCAAAAGTGATGCC
>CAZKEW010000007.1:0-24977 GCA_964551885.1 uncultured Eubacteriales bacterium | reverse complement strand
CCGCTCGGCTCCGGATGTCCTCCTTCACACATGGCCCTCCGCCCAAGTGAGGAAGAAAGCTCAGAACATACTCGCCGGCCTCTTCGCAGGCTTCCCTCAAAAGCCAAAATTTTCAGGCTAAATCTCTCGATGGTCGCTACATCCCTTACCGGAGCTCTATTTACCACGGTTTTCGAGATGCTTCCGAGTCTAAATGGGGACGGTTCTCCCTGCGAACTGTCCCCGCAGGGGTGACGAATAAAAAAAAGGGAAAGAAAGCATCGCTTTCTCTCCCCTACCTTCTGCCAGGATTATCGTCTCAAGCTGCTCGGGTCATTTATTCGAGCCAGATCTTGACCGTCTCGTCATCCTCATTGACTTCGATGAGCGCCATCGGCCCAAGCGCTTTGAGCTCTTTAAAAACAGCCTGCAAGTCGATGTCGTACTTTCCTTCTTGAATCTTCAGGCGCTTGTCGTCGGCGCAGCGGAGAAAAATCTCGACCACAGAAATAGGCAGAGTCACCTTCACTTTATCCTTGTTCGTCTTGATGTCGGTCACGAGCATCTTGAACCATTTCACTTCTTTTCCCGCCTCGTAGCCCGGGTTCTCCTTAACCGCCTTTTTGATAGCCTGAAGGTCATCCCTGCTGTCGGCTAAAAGGAAGGGAGACAAAAGAAAAGTCAAGGCAATCGCAGCCAGAGCCAAAACCGCACATTTTTTCATTTTCGACCTCCTTTAGTCATAGACGCACATCCCAAATTCTGTGATCGTTACAGACTTCGATGGGTGGCGCGGCGCTAGTCCCCGCAACGCCCGCAGCTTATAATGAACGGAGACACTCTGAAAGACTTTGATTTTTTTGATTTTATGGTATTAATCCCCCCTACCCCCCTTGAACAATCAAGGGGGGCACTGAAGCCTGTATGTGTCTCTGGAGCTGTCGGTGGGGGGGGTCTTTAGCGAGGACGGACGGGGACGCGCCGTGACAGGACCCACCTCACAAGACTGCTTGATTTTCACGGAATTTGGGATGCTCCCTACTTGTGGTTTCATGAAACCTCAATCTATCCAGATTTTGATAATCCGGTCCTTTTCCCGAATTTCGATGATGCTCCCTTTGGTTTTTGTGAGCATATCGACAATTTTATCCAGGTCATACCCCTCGTTTCTCAAAGAGGCCCGGTCTTTTTCCGGGATAGCGCGGAGAGCCAGGTCAGCCAACGCCCAGGGGATGTTGATGGAAACTTCCGGCTCTTTCTCCCCCTTGACCTGGACCCTTATTTTCAAAATCTTGGCGCTCCCCTCTTCCCTTTCTTGCTCCACTTGCTTCAGGGCGCTCGGAGAAACCCGCAGCAGGGCGACCCTGGCCCTGTCTTTGAGGTCGGTATCCTTTTCCTCTTCGATGATCTGCTTGAGCACAGGGATGGCCTTCGCCGCCACAGACTTGTCCTTGACCAGGCTCAATTTGAAAGCGGCGTAATAACTGACCACGCGGTTAGAACTCTGAAGCCTCTCCCCTATTTTATTCAAATAGGATTTTTCGCCCTTGACGGAAAGGTCGTAGGACAGGTCGATGATCGATGTCTCTGACTCTTCGATGAAACTTCTGTTTTTTTCCGGAAGTTGGAGATAATTCTCATAGGCCTCCAAGGCGTCTTTCTCCTTGCCTTTCTGTTTTCCCAGGCACTTGGCCCTGTAGAAAACAGCCTGAGGAGCCAGAGGGCTTTGGGGATAACGGGCCAGGAGTTCTTCCAGTTTTTCCTGGGCTTGCCCCCATTTCTCGTCGAAGAGCAAAATCTTCGCCTCCTGAAAAAGCTTCTCGTCGGGAAGGGCTTGAGCGCTCGCTTGGAGGCACATGAAGCCCATCAAAATGATTCCGAAAAAGAGGGCATATTTTTTCACCTTAGACCTCGCTTTCCTGCAGTTCTTTTCTCAATAATTTTATTTTCAAGAGAAGCTTTTTCTCCTCGATCAGGCTTTGAATCTCCTGGCGCTGCTTGTCTGTCAGGCTCTCGCTGACTTGGGCGAGCTCGTAGAAAAGGAGCTCGATCTGGCCGCAGATTTCCTTGGCCTTGGCCATCTGAGCTTTCTCCAGCTGCGGGTTGAGAAATTTCTTTTTTTCAAGAAGCTCCCGGGCTTTTTCAGCCGCCAGGCCGCTCGTGCCGGGTTTTCCCTGCCCGATATCAGATTCCACGAAATCGAGAAGCACATACTGGCTTTTTTCCAGATAATCCAGGGTCTCACGCCTGGCGATTTCAAGGTCCACGTTGTCCAGGAACTCCCGGGAGGCAAAGAACTTCTCCCCTCCATTCCTCTGGGGTAACCTTTCCCTGAAAACGAGATAAGTGGCCAAAGCACCGAGCAGGACGCCGAGGAGGATGCCCGCAAAGACCGGCCTGAGCTTGGGGGCAGAAAGACGGAATCTTTCCCGCAGGGGCAGACGCTGCGGCCGCGCCTCTTCTTTCCAGACGGCAGAGACGATTTTCTCGGGAAGCGCTTCCCAGTCGACAGAGGCCAGCGCCTTCTCCATTTCAGGATTCAAGGAATCAGCGCTTGGGAACGTTTGCTGGAGTTCTCTGAGCTCTTGGCTGCAGAGAGAGCAGGTGTTGAGATGGCGCTTGACCTTCTCTTTTTCACCCCCGCCCAGCTCTCCGCAAAGGAAAGCCACCAAATTTTCTCTGATTCGTCGGCACTCGCTCATGATTCCATTCCCAAATGCGGGCTCAGCAGATTTCGTAGGTTCTGGACGGCTTTGAAGTGGAGGGACTTGACCGTGCCCACAGAAATATTCAGGACCTGGGCAATTTCCTGGTACTGAAGCCCGTTATAGTGTTTCAGGACAAAAATCATCCGCTGCCTGTCTCCTAATTTTTCGAGACAGCGGGAAAAAACCTGACGCAGGTCATATGAGGCCGGATTGTTTGGCCCGTTGTCTGCGGCTAAATTCAACTCTTCAATGCTCATTGTGCTTTCTAACTCTCTTCGCTTGCTGTAGTTCTTGCGATAATAATCGATGCACAGATTCTTGGCCATCTGCAGAAGCCAGGCCTGAAAATTCTTCTCCCTCTCGTAGGCGCCGAGCTTCTGGTAAAGCCTCAAGAAAGTCTCCTGGACGATATCCATGCCATCTTCCCTATTCCTGAGGATCGAGTAGGCCAGCAGGAAAACTTTCTGCTGGTAGATGCTGACGATGGCCTTGAAGGCCTGCCGGTCTCCCTCTCGGGCCTTTTCGAGCAGAACTTGGATGTTCTCATTTTCCGCAGCTTTCGTCCTTTCCATCCTCAGTTTTCTTTTCTCATTTTAAGCTTCACAGAGTACTACGAAGGATTTTTGAAAAAGGTTCACCCTGAAAAGAAAAAAATCAGGCGGAAAGCAGGGATATCCCTTGCGGGAATCAGCCCTTGGGGGAAATTCCGGGAAGGTAAGCCTAAGACGGGGAATCTATATTAAAATCTGCCGAAATCTTTTCTATCTCTCCGGTCTCCGCGGTCTCCGTGTCTCTCCGTCCGCGGTCTCGCGTCGTTGACGATGATTCTCCGGCCGTCAAATTCCTGGCCGTTTAACTTGGTCTTGGCATCCTCGGCGGAGTCGGCGTTAGCCATCTCCACAAACCCAAAACCGCGTCCCTGGAGGATGTTCACTGAACTGACCTCTCCATACTGGGAAAAAAGATCTTTCAGCTTCTCCTCTGTGGTCCTGTAATTGAGGTTACCCACATATAATTTTGAAGCAGCCATAAGTAAAACCTCCTAACTTTCATCACCACCGCTCCCCTCTTTTCCAGGGGGCCGGACGATGATAAAAGTCAAGTCATTTTTTCATAACTGCGAAAAGAAATCAAGCGCAATTTGTAGGAAAATACCCTATCCTCTCTTTCATTGGCATTTATCATGAGCTTACCTCCGCCAAACGGAAGACTACTTTCTTGGGGACGGTTCTCCCGGAGAACCGTCCCCATAAAACTGCAACTCCGGGCCCTACCGTAACCTGTCCTTTTCTGGTATATTCTATATTCGATTCCTATCCAAAACTCAAAATTTGAAATTCCGTAAAAGGAATAAGGAGATAGAATGAAAAAAGGAAAATATGTGCTGATTATTTTTCTCATCTTTTTCTTTCTGGTGACAGCCACAATTCTCTCGTTTATCTACTATGAGTTCAAGAGGCCTCCGGCTGTTAAGGCTTATTCTTACCTCGATATCGACCTTTCCGGGTCTCTCCAGGAGTTCGCCGCCCCGGATTTCTGGACAAGTTTCTTCCTCGGGACAAAACCCCTCTCTGTTCACGACCTGTGGCAGAATATGCGTAAGGCCAAGGTGGACCGCCGCATTCGTTGTCTCCTGCTGCGGCTCGGCTATCTCGAATGCGATTGGGCCAAGATCAGCGAATTGAGAGAAGCCATCTTAGATTTCAGAGAGTCGGGAAAAAAGGTTTATGCCTACATTGAAGAAGCCCCTGAATTTGACAAGGAATATTATCTCGCTACAGCCTGTGACCGGATCATACTTCACCCCATGGGTTGGCTGGGAGTTAACGGCATCGGCGGTTGGGTGCCTTTTTTCAAGGAAGGGCTGGATAAATTGGGCGTCGCGGCGGACTATGAACATGTCGAACAATATAAAACGGCTTACAGCAGGTTCACGGAAAAGGGATTCACCGAGGCCCACAAGACCATGCTGGAAGCCATTTATAGCGATATCTTCTCGCGGTACGTGCGGACCGTCGCCGAAGCGAGAAAGAAAACCGAGGAGGAAGTCGAGGGGATCATCAACAT
Source organism: uncultured Eubacteriales bacterium (assembly GCA_964551885.1). GTDB lineage: Bacteria > Acidobacteriota > Aminicenantia > Aminicenantales > UBA8522 > CAZKEW01. The sequence goes on along the minus strand of CAZKEW010000007.1, from coordinate 20,223 downwards.
AGGCCTCTACCAGGGCGATCATGCGCTCAAAGCAGGGCTCGTGGACGACCTTCTCTACGAAGACGAACTGGAAAAGCTCTTGCAGGACAAGGGGAAAAAGCTCCAAAAAACAAAGCTCTCCGAGTATGTTAGAATCAGGCCTTCTTCCTTGGGATTGGATTCAGGAAGAAAGATTGCGCTCCTCTATGCTATGGGTCCAATCGTCAGCGGGGAAGGCGTTTACCAGACGATCGGCAGCCGGACGCTCTCCCGCTGGATCAGAAGCGCGCGGCTGGACAAGTCGGTCTCAGCCATCGTGCTCAGGGTGGACAGTCCCGGCGGGTCTCCCGTCGCTTCAGACGTCATCGGGAGGGAAGTCGCTCTGGCCAAGAAAGAAAAGCCCGTCGTCGTTTCCATGTCTGATGTGGCCGGCTCCGGAGGATACTGGATTTCCATGGCCGCCCATAAAATCGTGGCTCAGCCCCAAACCCTGACCGGCTCCATCGGCGTCCTCTTCATCAAGTTCAACCTGGCCCGGCTTTACGAAAAGCTGGGGATAACCGCTGAAAAACTCGCTTACGGCCAAAGGGCCGATATTTTCTCATCATTCCGCGCTATGACTTCAGAAGAGAAAGAATTCATGAAAAAGGAAATTCTTTGGTCCTACGACCAATTCCTCACCAAAGCGGCAGAGGGCCGGAATATGACCAAAGAAGATGTTGACAAAGTCGGCAAAGGCCGTGTTTGGACGGGAAGTCAAGCCAAGGAGATCAGACTGGTGGATGAGCTGGGCGGCCTGTCCAAAGCTTTGGAGCTCGCCAAAAACCTGGCCGGCATTCCTGCCGATGAAGAGGTCAGGCTCGTGGTCTGGCCGAAAAAGACATCCCTCTTCGGTTCCCTCTTTGGGAAGCCGGAAGTCAAAATCAACGCTTTTCTCCCCGTGGACCTTCAGAAACTCTTCTCGACCCTAAAAGCTCTGGAAAAAGAGAAACTATTGGCCTTGATGCCCTTTTGGCTGCCCACAAATTAAAATGAGCGAGACGGCTCAGTAGGCATAAGTAAAGGGGCAGATTGTTTTGAATTCGCAGTAGCTGCAATTGTGCCAATCCGGCTTGGCCGTGAAATTCTGAGAACGGAGGCCCTCTTCCGCTTCTTTTATTTTTTGCCAGACTCTCTCGAGCTCTTTATCCCCCTTTGTGGCATGGCCGATAATATCCGATTCTAAAAAATAAAGCTGGGTCTCAAGAAGGGCCAGGGACTGAGTCCTGGCGAAGGAAAGAGCGTAAAGGTCCATCTGCAAACTCTCCGCCGTCCTTTTATCCGCTTCCTTCTGGTTCTTCACTTCGGTGGCCTTGAAATCAATGATCACCGCGCCCCCGTCCCGCACATCGATCCTGTCCCAGCGGCCCGTGAATTTTATTTTCTCCTGCTGCCATTTGAAGCTTTTTTCGAGAAAAGAAGGTTTATATCCGGAAGCTTCTTCCCGCTTATAAAAGCGCTCGAGCGCTTCCCTCCCTGCTTTCTTCCTCAACTCTTCATGCTCCCGGCTGAGAAACCCTTCATTGACCCACAAGCGTTCGTATTCCTCGATCAGGTCAGCTTCTTTGATGGTTTCTCCTGCCATCCTCTTTCTCAAGAAAGAATGGATCGTGCTGTGGAGGACACGGCCGAAGACAAGGGCATGATGAGGGAGGACCGGAATCCGCAGGAGATGCCTGAATTTATATTTGAGCGGGCAGGTCAGGTAATCTTCAACCTGGAAATAGCTCAGGCTGAGAACATCTTTAACCTTAAGCTGAGGTAAGACCCTGTCTTCAGAAATTTCTAATCCGTAGCGCTTTATTTCTTCCAAAGCCGAAGTCCGCAGGACCTCATCGGGCATTCTCGGGATATCCAGAGCTTCGAGGACAAACGGGCTCACTTTTTTCAGCCGCTTCAATCCATAGTCTCTGGCCCAGGTCAAATAGATATATTTTTTAGCCCTGGTCATGCCGACGTAGAAAAGCCGCCGTTCCTCCTGCAGCGAGATCATATCTGCGGACTGTTCATCTTTTTGGGTATCTTTATCGGGAAGAAGTTTTTCTTTCATAATCTTGTCTGGGAATGGTATCTTTTCCCTTCTCTCTCTGCCGGGGAATCTATCGGCGATAAGGCTAACCATGAAGACGATCGTGAACTCGAGGCCTTTGGCCTTGTGAACGGTCAGGACATTGACCGCGTCTTCTTCCAGTTCGGCCTCTGCTGTAGCCGGGTTGTCTCCGACTTCCTGAAGGAGGTCGAGATGCTGGGAGAACGATTGGATGGAATCGTCGTCGGCAATCTCGGGGAAATCTTTGATCTTCTCAAAAAAAAGGCGGAGGTTTTTGATCTTGAGCTCGGCAAGGAGGCTTCCCTCTTCGACAAGTTTCTTGATGTAGCCGGTCTTTTCCAGGAAAGAGAAGACAACCTGCCCGGCATTGCGCGTGTTGGAGAGGTCAACAAAATAAACAAGGTCTTCATAAATTCTTTTGATCTGCGCTGCTGTTTTCTCGGAAATTTCCAAGTCGAGAGAGCCTTCAGCAACGCTCTTGAAGACGCGGTGGAGAGGAATGTTTCTTTTTTGGGCGTAATTAGAGACGACAGTCAAATCATAGAGCTCTGTCCTGTAGATCTCTGAATGGGCCAGGAAAAAGAGGCTGCGGCTGTCCTCGAAATCTGTCAGCGCCTTGATGAAAGAAACAACATTCTTGACTTCCTCCTGGCTATAAAGTCCCCGGCTCCCGGAAAACCGGTAAGGAACCTGCTTCATGTTCAAGGCCCGCAGGAAGGGGTCCGCATCGGCGTTCCGCCGGACGAGAAGGGCGATGTCGCCCAACCGACAGCCTTCGCTAAGCTTCTCGCGAATGAGCTCGGCGACTTTATCCGCTTCGTGGGAGAGCGTGTCGAGTTGGAGATGATGGATGCTTTTTCCCATCGCTCCGACTGAGGAGATGAGCCGTTTATCTACCTTGGACTTAACTTCCAGCCGGTAGGGATTGTTATGCCGGATAAGTTGGTAAGCAGAATCTAGGATAGACTGTGTCGATCGGTAATTTTGGGTCAGTAAAACTTTTTTAACTGCCTTATTCTTTTTCCGATAATAATCTTCAAAATTGAGAATATTGCTCAGCGAGGCGCCCCTGAAGCGGAAAATACTCTGGTCATCATCGCCCACAACAGTCAAATTCTGGTGCCGAGAGGCCATCATTTTCAGAAGCTCGAACTGAATGTAATTCGTGTCTTGGAATTCGTCTACCAAGATGTATTTATACTTTTCCTGGAATTCCTTGAGAACGGAGGGCCGATCGCGGAAGAGCTGGACCACCAGCCTGACCTGGTCTTCAAAATCGATCTTTCCCTCCTTTTTGAGCAGCTCCTCATAAGCTTTATAAACCTGAGCCATCTCTTTGTGCTTGCGAGCCGTTTCTTTTGTCGCTTCATCCTCGGCGTTTTTCTCCAGCTTCATAGCATATTCGAGATACTCCTGCGGGGCGATGTCCTCCTGTTTCAGCCTCTTGATGGCTTCCAGTAATTCCTGGATGTGCCTGGTCGGGAAGCTGAGCGGACGATAGTACCGCAGAGGCAGGCGGAAGAGGTTTTCCCTGAAAAAAATCGCCTGTTCGACATCATCCAAGAGCCTGAAATCAAGGGGGTAACCGAGGTCCAGGGCATAGTTGCGCAAGATTCTCTCGCCGAAGGAATTGAAGGTGCTGATATCGACAAAAGAGTAGCTGTAAGGAATAAGCTGGTCGACTCGCTCTTCCATCTCGTTGGCCGCCTTCTCGGTGAAGGTCACAGCCATGATTTCCTCCGGCTTGGCCATTTTTGAACCAATCAGATAGGCGATGCGGTGGGTGATGACTTTTGTTTTGCCGGTTCCGGCTCCGGCAATGATGAGAAGAGGTCCCTGGCCGTGGATGACGGCTTCTTTCTGGGCAGGGTTGAGGTTTTGGAGCAAGTCTTGCGTTTGCTTCAGAGATGGTCGAGGCATGATCAGAAACAGAAAGAGATGTTTACTGTTTTTCTTTATCTTTCTTGACGATCACTTTTTCCTCGGGCTTCATCAGCCAGAGTTTTTCCCGGGCCTCCTTTTCCACGGCCTGAGGATTTTTTTCGAGGTCCTCTATTTCTCTCTGCAACTGGGATTTCCTGGCCTCCAAACGGCTGATCTCTTGAAGGAGGGCCTCATAGTTCTTCTTCGCCCGGTATATCTCGATCAGGCCTTTCTTCCCGAAAAGAGAAGAGATGATGAGAACAAGGAAAAAGAAGCTGCCTGCCGCCAAGATAAGTTTTCTCCGAAGCGACGGACTTTTTCTTTCCTCTCTGGCCATCAGCTCAGTTTCTCCACTCCGTAATTCAACAGCTTCTCTAACTCCTTTTTGGACTCGGCCTCGGCATAGCAGCGGATGAGGGGCTCAGTGCCTGAAAACCGGAGAAGAAGCCAATCATCGTCATCAAAATCAAGTTTAATGCCGTCTTTCCTTTCCACCGCTGTGACCTTTCGCCCGGCCAGCCGCGTCGGGGGATTGTTGATGAGTTCTTTCAGCTCCCTTTCGTTTTTCGGGTTCAGCGGGATATTCCTTTGCCCGCCGAACTTCCTGCCGTATTCCCGAAAGAAGTCATGGATCAAATTTGTCAGTTTCTTCCCGCTCGCCGCCATCATCTCGGCCACAAGAAGGCCGGCAAAAATCCCGTCTTTCTCAGGTAGATGGTTTTTGACCGCGATGCAGGCGCTTTCTTCGCCGCCAAAGATAATCTGCTTGCGCAGAAAGAGGTCGGCCATATATTTGAACCCGACCAGCGTCTTGTGAAGAGTGAGGCTAAAGCGCCGGGTCACCCGGTCAATCAGATGAGTCGTAGCCACAGAGCGCGCCACACCTCCGCGCCAGCCTTTCGTCCTCACAAGATAGTCCAGAAGCAACGAGAGGATCAAATTCTGGACGACGAAATTCCCATCCTGGTCGAGAATCCCGAACCGGTCACCGTCGGCATCGGTTGCGATTCCCAAGTCACAGCCGTTTTCCTTAACCAGCTTCTTAAGCTCCTTGAGATTCTCCTCGCTGCAGGAAGGCGTGACCCCGCCGAAGTAGGGGTCGACATAGCCATGAATCTCTTCGACGGGAATGTCATTCTCTTCCAGAATCTCATCCAGGTACTCCCGGCTCGTCCCGTAAAGCAAATCCACGCCTATTTTCAGCCCTGCTTTCTTGATGGACGCGAAATCAATCTTTTTCTGGATGAAATCCAAATAATCTTTTTGGAGGTCAATCTTCTTCACGAACTCCGTTTTGGGATAATAGGGACAAAAAACCGGACCCTTGGATAAGCACCGGATTTCCTCTTCAATCTGGTCCGTTTCAGAGGGAAGAGCAGGGGCCCCTGTTTCCAGGTTGAGCTTAAGCCCGTTATATTCAGGGGGGTTGAAGGAGGCGGTAAAATTGATCCCCGCCTGGACCTTTCTTTTGATGATCTGGAGAGCCTGAGCCTGAGATGGAGCGTCTCTGTCCGTCAGCAAAACATGGATTTGGTTATGGGAAAGGATTTTGGCCGCTTCGCCGGCATATCTTTCCGAGAGAAAGCGGGTGTCATAATTGACCACAACGGAAATCGGCCGGCCGGAAAACCTCTTTTTTAGATAGTTGGCAATGGCTTGGACAACGACCCTGACATTGGAGAAGGTGAATTCCTCTCCCATCACCGCGCGCCAACCCGAGGTGCCGAATTTAATCATTAGCTTTTTTCAAAAGTTAGCATAAGAAAAGGGGAAAAGCAAATGGGCCTTCTTGACAGGCCTCTTTATCCTCTTTAATTTAATAGGAGTGACAAAACCGAAGCCGGGTTTCCTCGCTGCCGTTTTTTTCGTCTCCGCCGCCACCCTTTGTCTTGAGGTTTCCCTGACGCGCTATTTTTCCATTTCCCAGAATTACCACTTTGCCTTTTTGGTCATCAGCATTGCTTTTCTCGGGTACGGCGCCAGTGGAACCTTCCTCTCCTTCTTCGAGGGCAGGAGCCGCGTGGAGCCGGACAGATTTCTGAGCCTCAGTTCTTTCCTTTTTGCCCTGTCCATCCTCGTGAGCTTCTTGCTCTCCAACTCTATACCCTTCGACATTTACCAGCTTCCTTGGGACAGGAAACAAATCATCCTTGTCTTTCCTTATTATTTTTTCTTTGGGCTCCCCTTCTTCTTTGCCGGCGCCACGATATCGTTTGCCATCACCCGCCTGGCGTCGGCAGCTCACAAGATTTATTTTTTTGACCTGCTGGGTGCAGGGACAGGCGCTTTTTTCGCCGCCCTCGTTTTTCTTCCCCAGGGAGAAAAAGGAGTCTTTGGGCTCATCTCTGCGTTAGCCCTCATCGGCTGCTTTCTTTTTAGCCTCAAGAGACGCCCACTCTTCCTAGCCTTCCTTTTCCTACTTCTCCTGGCTGAGGGCTCTCTTTTTCTTCTCGCACCCGCGTCGTTTAGCTTCCGCATCTCTCCCTTTAAAGCTCTTCCTCAAGCCTTGAGATATCCTCAGGCTAAGCATTGCTTCAGCAAGTGGAATTCTTCCTCCCGTGTAGATGTCGTCGATTCGCCCGCGACGAGGTTTGCTCCGGGTCTGAGCCTTCTCTTCGGAGATAGACTTCCCGTTCAGCTCGGGCTTTCAGTCGACGGGGACGAGCTCAACGCCATCACCAGGTTCCAGGGGGCCGAGGACCCTGCCTGGAAATTTCTCTCTTTCCTTCCTTCTTCTTTTCCCTACTTCTTCCTCTCTGCGCCAAAGGTCTTGATTTTGGAGCCAAAGGGCGGGTTGGACGTGCAAGCGGCCGTCACCTTCAAGGCTTCCCCAATAAAAGTCATCGAGAGCAATCCCTTAATCGTGGGCCTTCTCCGCCACGAACTTGCCTCTTTTTGGGGAGACCTCTATGCCCGGCAGAATATCGAAGTTATTTCCTCGCAGGCACGGGCCGCACTGAATAGAGAGAAAGACAGATATGACCTTATCGTCATCTCACTGACAGATATTTTTGGGGCCTCAGCCGCAGGTCTCTACGGGATCGGCGAAAATTATCTCTTTACCGTCGATTCTTTCAGCCAACTTCTGGACCTTTTATCCCCCAACGGCGTCGTCAGTCTGACTCTCTATCTCCTTCCGCCGCCAAGGCAAGAGGCCAAAGTCCTGGCCACGTGGATAGAAGCTTTGGAAAAAAAAGGCCTCCAGCCTGCGTCCCGAATCGCCGCCATCCGGACCTGGGGAACGCTCAGCTTATTCATCAAAAAGAGCCCCTTCGTTCCTGATGAGATCGCCAAGCTTAAAGATTTTTGCCGCGAGCGCCTCTTCGATACGGCCTTTTATCCAGGGATAAAGAAGGAAGATCTTAACGTCTATAATCAGATGGACAGGCCTGTTTATGAGGATCTCTTCCCCAAGCTCTTTTCTGCGCCTGCCCGAAGAGAATTTTATAGAGGTTATCTTTTCGAGGTTAAACCCACCACAGACAATCGCCCCTTTTTCGACAATTTTTTTAAATGGAAAAAAGCCAAGCCCACTTATGAGGCGCTTGGAAAGAACATTTCAGTCTTTCTTCAAGGCAAGTTCCTCCTGGTCATTCTCCTTGTCCAAGCTTGCTTGTGTGCCTTTATCCTCATCCTTTTGCCTCTTTGGATTTTTCGAAGGAAAAAAATTTCCGAGCGGAGAATTTTTCCCCGCGTTTTTTCCTATTTCAGCCTGATCGGGGCTGCCTTTATTTTTATCGAAATTGTCCTGATCCAAAAATTCATCCTGTTCTTAGGCCACCCTCTTTACTCCATCTCCACCGTTATTTTCTCTCTCCTCTTTTCCTCTGGAATGGGCAGTTTTTTTTCCGCGAAAATCCTGGGGCAGAACCCGGGCCGAAAGTTGAAGAGCTTCCTTCTTCTCTGCGCGGGTTTAGCGACTTTTTACTTGCTCCTCCTGCCTGCCTTTTTTGAAAAGTTTATCGGCCTTAGCTTGGGAATAAAAATAGCTTTATCCTTTATTATCATTTTCCCTCTCGGCTTCCTCATGGGGTTCCCCTTTCCTACTGGGATCCGCCTTTTGGAAAAGACCGAGAGACGGCTGCTTCCTTGGGCCTGGTCGGCGAACGCCTTCTCTACGGTGATCAATTCAATCCTGGCCCAAGGGATAGCGCTCAGCGTGGGGTATAATGCCGTGTGGGTCTTGGCCGCCGGCGCCTATTTAGCCGCCTTTCCTCTTCTCCGCTTCGCCGATCATGGGCACAAAACGGACGCCTGAAATCTGTCTGACTCTGGGCTTATCCTCCACTTTAGTGATGAGGGTGAGAGTCTGAAAATAAAGCGTGCTCCCCAGGGGGATGATGAGCCGGCCTCCTTCCTTGAGTTGATCAAGAAGAGGCGGAGGAATGTGATTGGCGGCGCAGGTGACGATGATGGCGTCAAAAGGAGCCTTCTCTTCCCAACCGAAATACCCGTCACCCCATTTGACCTGGACATTTTTATGTCCCAGCTCTCGAAGCGTCCGGGCGGCTTTCTCCGCCAAATTTTCTCTGATTTCAATAGAATACACTTGACCTATGAGCTCCGCGAGGACGGCGGCCTGATAGCCGGAGCCCGTCCCGATCTCAAGGACTTTTTCTCCGGGTTTTAATCCAAGGCACTGGGTCATCAAGGCCACGATATAGGGTTGGGAAATCGTCTGTCCCTCATCGATGGGCAAAGGGTAATCCTCATAGGCCTGGCCGCGATAGACGGGACTCACGAAAAGATGGCGCGGAATTTTCCCCATAACTTCAAGCACGCGGCGGTCAGTGATATCGCGTGAGGCCAGCTGCTCCTCCACCATCTCGCTCCTTCTTCTTTTATAAACGTCGGCCTCCTGGCCAAGCAAAAGAAAAAACGAGGCAAAAATCAGCGCGCTGATAATGGAAATGCGAGAGAGAAGGCGAGCCCTCATGAGCCTCACGAGTTCCTGGATTCGTCGGTCATTTTTCATTTTCTTCTAAACAGAGCGATAAATCAACCTGTCCGCAGGCGTCGTAAGCATCCCTATTTCCGTGATTAGAATATTGGGAGGGCTGGAAAGGGATGAAGCGACCAGGCGAGATTTAGCCTGAAAATTTTGGGTTTGAGGGAAGCCGGAGGCCGGCGAAGTATGTCTGAGCCTCCTTTATAGCTTGGGCGAAAGGCCATGTGTGAAGGAGGACATCCGGAGCCGAGCGGGCAAGGGCCCTCGAGTGAAACGAGAGGAGAGCGAGGCGAGGACGTGAGCGAATTTGACTCGCCGGGGCAAATTCGCGTGCCTCCGAGCACATGGCCCGAGCCCTACGCAGCCGCCGAAAAAGCCAAATTTTCATGGCGTGAAAAATCTCAGCTGGGAGCGAATCCTTTTCAGCCCTCCTAACATCACGGACTAAGGTAACGATAGCATCTCCTCTGTGACAGCGAACTTGTCGCCGTCCCCCCTTTGGATGACGGGGGCCGGTCATTTTTCACCTCCAATCTCCTCTCTAAAGGTGATTGACGGCTCCGCCAGGCCTGTGGGATGGTAATAAAACATGGAAACCTCTCAAATATATAAAGAATTATTGTTGACTAAGCCTATCGTTTCTGATATTGACTTTTATAGCCTGGTTGCAAAAAGAAAGAATGCCTTGGATGGAGAACACAGCCGTATACCCCGGCTTCTTCGACCCCATCACCAACGGTCACGTCGATATTATCCTGAGAGGACTAAGAATATTCGACAAAATCATTATAGCCGTGCTGAAAAATCCCAAAAAGAGAGCTCTTTTTTCGACTAAAGAAAGGGTGGCCATGATCCAGCACATCTTTGCCCATCAGCCGGAGATAGAAGTGAAGGCCTTCGATGGCCTGCTGGTCGAATTTGCCAAGAGAAATAAGGCCAATATTGTGATGCGGGGACTTCGCGCGGTGTCTGATTTTGAATACGAATTTCAGATGGCTTTGATGAACCGGAAACTCAACTCCGAGATTGAGACGCTCTTCATGATGCCCAGCGTCAATTATTCGTTTCTCAGCTCGAAGCTGGTCAAAGAAGTCTTTCAGCTGGGAGGCTGCGTCAAGGATTTGGTCCCGGAGCTCGTGGAGAAGAACCTCAGGGAAAAGCTCAAAAAAGGGAAATTCATTTTTTCTAATTAACCTATAATATAAAAGGCGGGATGAAAATGTTAGGTTTCAACCCAGAAAAAGGAATCGTCGGACTGGACATCGGCTCTCATTCGATCAAGGCCGTAGAGCTAGGCGTCAAGAAGAAGAAAGACGGGGATGTTTTCGAAGTCACAAAAATAGGGCATGAGCTGTTACCTCATGACGCCATCGTCGAGGGAACGATCATCGATTCCACGGCTGTCATCGAGACAATCAAGATGATCTTCGAGGAGAACAAATTCAAAAACAGGAATGTGGCCATCTCGATTTCCGGAAACTCCGTCATCATCAAGAAAATCTCCCTCCCCACGATGGAGAAAGAGGAACTGGCCGAGTCGATCGTCTGGGAGGCCAAGCACAACATCCCCTACCCCTATGAGGAGACAAACGTCGATTATGCCATCCTCTGGCCGCCGCGGGGGTCGGAAGAGAAAAATCTGGACATCCTCCTCGTCGCGGCCAAGAAGGACAAAATCGCCAACTACAGCAACGTCGTCAACCAAGCCCGAAAAAATTTGGTGGCTATCGATGTCGATGTCTTCGCTCTTTCGAATGCCCTGGAAGTCAATTATCCCGAGACTTTCCAGTCCAAGATCGTCGCCATCATCAATATCGGCGCCAACATCACCAATATCGCTATCATCGAGAGAGGGACATCCCAGCTCTTTCGCGACCTGTCCCTCGGCGGTTTCTTCTTCATCGAAAACATGAGGAAAGAACTGAGCATCAGCTTCGATGATGCCGAAAAGCTGCTGAAGGGGATCCCCGTCAAGACTGTCCCCCCTGAAAAAGTCGATGAGGTTATCTTCTCTAACATCAAAGACCTCCTCGATGAAATCGATAAAACCTTCTCTTTCTATGAAGCCGGAGAAAAAAGAGAAAAGAAAATTGAACAAATCTATCTGAGTGGCGGTCTGGCCCATCTTAAGAACATCGCCAACTCCTTCGAGCAAAAATTCAAAATCAAGACAGAGATTTTTAACCCCTTCCGCAACGTCCATTATGACGAAAAGAAATTGGACCCGGTCTACTCTCAAGAAATGGCCGCTCTCTTCGGGGTGGCCATCGGGCTAGCCACTCGGAAGGTGGAAAAATAAAAATGATTCGGATAAATCTATTAAAACCGGAAACAAAAGAAATCAAGGAAGGGCCTGCTCTTCCAGGGCCGGAAATTAAGGCAAAAAAAGCCTTTCCCTTCACAACGCTCGTCATCCTGCTGATCATCATCGCTCTTGCCGCGGCCATCTTTTTGCAGAAAAGAGCCATTAGCCAAGAAAGAAGCCGTCTTCAAGCTGCCCAGGCCGAGAAAAACAAGCTTCAGTACGTTGTGGCCAAGCTTGATGAGTTGGAAAAGCAGAAGGCCGTTTTCGAGAAGAAGATTAATCTCATCAATCAACTGAGATCTCAGCAAGATGCCGCCGTCAAGATCATGGACGAGCTCAGCAAAAGGCTTCCCGAGTGGGTCTGGTTAACCGATTTCTCCTATGAAGGTCAGTTGATCACACTAAAAGGAAACGCCCTCTCCAACAACCTGATTGCCGATTACATTTACAACCTCGAAAACAGTCCCTCTTTCGCCAATGTCAACCTCATCTCCTCCATTCAAAAATCGGGGAGGACCGCTCAATACTTTGAATTCTCCATGACCCTGAACCATGTCCCACCAGTGGGATCAGAGCCTCAGGAAAAGCCTGCGGCAAAACCGAAAGCAAAACCAAGGAAAAGGTGAAGACAATGAAAAATTGGCCTTGGTCTGGCTATATCGTTTTGGCAATTATCATTTTTGGACTCGCCTTCTTCCTCTATTTCAAGCCTCAGAACGCTGAATTCAAAAGAATCAAAGCCGAAAGGTTAAAGGTGGAAGATGAAGTCGTCAAACTCCAGGAGAAGAAAAAACAGCTGGACAAGATCGAAGTCGAGTTAGCCACTCTCACAGAGAGGTTGAAAAAGCTTGAAGAGATTATCCCCCTCAAAAAAGAAATTGACGTGATCCTGCGAAGAATCCAGCAGATGGCCTTCGATTCGCGGCTGGATATCATTAGGTTTGTTCCAAAAGGAGAAATCAACAGAGAATTCTACTCGGAGTTGCCCATACCCATAGAAATCAGGGGGAATTATCACAACCTGGCCTCTTTCTTCGACCGGCTGAGCAAGTTTGACCGGCTCTTCAACGTCGAGAACTTCTCGATGAAGGCTGTCTCTAATCAGACGGAGGAAGTGACCATCTCTTCCAATTTCACGGCCAAAACATACATGTTCCTGGAAGAAAGCGCTGAGTCCCCAGCGAGTCCAAAAGAGAAGAGGCAAGCAAGATGAAAAAGACATGTGTTCTTCTGTTTTGGGTGGGTTTTCTCTTGGCGGGTTCGTGCCTCCTCTTTTCCCAGGAGGAGAAAAAAATCCCCGAGAAAGAAACGCTCATCGATCTCCAGCCCAATCTTTCCACTTATGACCCGGCCGGAAGAAGAGACCCCTTCAAAAATCTGCTGGCCGGGAAAGAAATCAAGGAAAAAACAATGCCGGGGGAAGCACCTCAGCTTTACATTGATGACATCAGCCTCGTCGGGATAGTGAAGTATAAGAAAAAATACACCGCTATCCTCAGCGGTCCGCAAGGGTTTCCTTATTATTTTGAAGTCGGGGATAAACTTTCTGATGGATTCATCCTGACCATCAATGATAGCCAGGTCATTTTCCGAAAAACCAATGAACGGGGCATCCCCTTGACAAAACCCAAGGATATTGTCAAAGAAATAAAACCGGAGGAGCGTTAAACATGAAAAGGAAAACATTTTTGCTGCTTCTCGCCATTTTAAGCCTGTTGGCCTTCTTCGCCGGTGCAGTTCAAAATCCTTCATCGTCCGTCACCATAAATAAAATCACTGTCCAGCCTGGAAAACTGAACACACGAATCGTTGTTGAAGCTGATGCTGCGCTTGCTCCTGTGAATACTTATTATTCTAAAGAATCCTCCAAAACCATTGTCCTCGAGCTCGACAATGTCAACGTCAATACCCAGCCCCAGGTTCAATCCGGAGATCCGCAGCTTATCGCTAGCATAAACGTAGAGAAAGCAGGAAGCCATCAAGCCCGTCTCCTTGTTCATCTGCGGGAGCAGGTTCCTTACCGTGTCTTTGGCGGCGATAACAAGACTATCATCGAGCTGAATAAAGTCCTAAAAGGACAGGGAGAATACTCCGTCGAGCCAGAGACACAGCAACAACTGGATAAAAATGAGACTGCTCCAGTCCTAATGGACAAGTTGAATATCGAAGAGAAAGATGAGCAGCTTCAATTCAGGGCCAAACTCAGCGGCAAGGCCGTCTCCCAGATTTTTACTCTCGAAAACCCACTCCGTTTGGTTATAGATGTCTTCAACACAGTCTACGGAGAGCCGGCCTCAGTCATTCCGGTCGAAAAATACGGGTTGAAGAAAGCGAGAGTCGCCCAGTTCCAGCTGAGCAACCCATGTTCGATCACCCGGATAGTTTTTAACCTGGATGAGCCTAAGTTTTACGCTCTTCGTTCAGAGAATAACGAAATCGTCATCTCGTTTTTTAAAGATAAGAGCCCGCTTGTGATCGCATCAAGCCAGCCTGCTCCGCAGAAATCCGTTGCCCCTCCTCCGCCGGCGTTGAGCGCCCCAAAGCAGAAGGACAATCACCGCGCCGAGGAGGTTAAAACGGCTCCTGCCCCTAACAGACAGAAAAAGGCGAACGGAGAAAAGGCCAACAACGGAAATGCGCCTTCTGCTTCAAAGCAGGAGACGGTCCAGGAATTAGACTCGAGGCAAGCGCAACCCCAAGAGGAAAGATATAAGCCAAAAACAATTGTCGAAACTCAAGTCAAGTATACGGGCGAAATCATCACCCTGAAATTCAAAGATGCGGATTTGAGGGATGTCATCCTTTACTTAGGAGAATTCGCCAAATTGAATGTTGTCTTTGACCCTGAAGTCAGAGGCTTCGTCACCTGCAATCTCGAGGATGTTCCCTGGGATCAGGCTCTCGATATCCTCCTGAGGAATAACAAACTCGGGAAAGTGCTCGAGGGCAACGTCCTCCGCATCGCTCCTGTCAGCGTGCTGACTCGAGAAGATGAGGAGCAAAGGAGACTCCGGGAAAGCAAGGAGCTAGCAGGCCCTATCATCGTCAAGACCATAACCCTCTCCTACTCCAAAGCCAGGGATGTCATGGCGCTCTTGAGCACCAAAAAGTCCCCTCGCGGCGAAATCACCGTCGATGAAAGGACAAACACGCTGATCATTGCGGATGTCAGGGAAAACCTGGATCTGCTGGAAAGGCTGATCGTTGTCCTCGACACGCCGACCCCCCAGGTTTCCATCGAGGCGAGAATTGTCGAGGCGACATCGACTTTTGTCCGCAACCTCGGCATTCAATGGGGATTCCGGGGCATCGCCGATCCTTACTACGGGAATCAGACCAGCATCCAGTTCCCCAATAAACTCCTGGCTGACGGCTCCCTGATTCCCCAGGGGATTGTGACCAAAGGCATCGGCGGCCCGCTCGGAGGATATGCCATCAACCTTCCCGCCCCCGCTTTCACCACGGCCGTCGGGTTTTCTTTCGCCAATGTTCTGGATACATTCCGGCTGGATATGGCCATTTCCGCTCTGGAAAGCTCTGGCGAGGGCCGAATCATCTCGTCTCCGAAAGTCACAACTCAGAATAACCAGGCCGCCGAGATCATTCAGGGTCGACAGATTCCTGTCCAGACTGTAGCCAACTTCACCGTCACCACTCGGTATGTCAACGCCGCTCTGGAACTGAAGGCAACACCCCAGATCACAGCCGAGGGGACCATCATCATGACGATTGAAATCCAGAACAACGCGGCTGATTTTGGCAACCTGGTCAACGGAATTCCTCCGATCACGACGCAAAGCGCCAAAACGACCGTCATGATTCCTGACGGAGGGACGACCGTCATCGGAGGCATCTACAGGTCTGAAGATTCCATTACCCGGGAAAAAGTTCCTCTCCTCCATTCCATACCCATTTTGGGAAATCTCTTCAAGTCTTTTGCCCGGACAAAACAAAATCGGGAGTTACTGATCTTTATCACTCCTCGGATAATTAAATAAGGGGTGCAACAATGAAAAACACAAAGAAGGCCCTAAGCATAACGGTGATTGTCTCGGCGATTCTCCTCCTTTACTCCTGCAACCCCATAGAAGACGACTCCAGATCCCCCAGCATGCTCATCATCGAAAGCATTCAGGGGTATGACCGCGACGCCAAGGCCGCAAGCTACCTTGATTCCGACGTGATCAAATTTAATAATACGGTAACGGCTGATGTAGGCAGCGCTACAGTAAGAGCGGAGACTCTTGACCCTGCGCCGCTAATGGGGACCTCGTCGTTCAATGATATTTTGGTGACCCGCTATACGGTCTCCTATTCCCGGACAGACGGGAAAAATGTTCCCGGTGTGGATGTCCCCTACCCCTTCGAAGGCTCTCTCTCCGCTCTGGTCAAAGTAGGTTCAACGACAACCTTTTCCTTCATCGTCGTGAGGGCAGTGGCCAAGCTTGAACAGCCTCTCATCAAGCTGGCGGACAGCCGAGCCGAGGGAGTCTTGCAGGTCACGGCCAAGATCGATTTCTACGGTCAGGATATGACGAATAACAAGGTCAAAGCCACAGGCTATCTGACCATTTACTTCGCCAACTACGTTGATCAGGGTGAATAAAATGAAGACTAACAAAAAGATTTTCTTGGTCACGGTTTCTTTAGTCTTGACAATTTTTACCCTTAATTCCTGCAAGAGAGACGCCCTGAAGGAGCCGTCCCCCGTTGGTCCTTCTTCCTTTGCCGTCCTGCTGTATCTTAATGCCAGTCCCAACGTTATCTTTGCCGGCCTCTCCTCGCGCCAGATGTCCACAATCACAGCGACCTTGAAAAAATACGACGGAACTGCTCTCGCCGGGAAAACCCTGTACTTTGAGGTCGTTGATAGCGCCGGAGACAGGGTAGAGAATATCGGCTATTTCGAAGGCAATACGTCCCTTCAATCCAAAACCACGGACGGGTCGGGAACAATAAAGCTGAACTATTATGGCCCCCTGTCCGAGGAGATCGCTGCGAACGGCACCGTTTATATCAAGGCGACAGCCGCTTGGGAAGGCTCACAATTCATTTATGAGACAGCCCCTCTCTATATCATCCGCGATGCCGACGAGGTCGCTTTCACGGCCGAAGCTGTTCCTGATATCCTCTACTCCGGCCTGAGTAAGCCTACAGCGGAAATCAGGGCTGTGGTACGGATGGGAGGAGCGCCTGTAAGTGACTATCCTGTTTACTTCGGCATCCAGCAGAACCTCGGAAGATTCGATGATGGGTCAAAAAATGCGCAACGACTGACCAACCAGGACGGAGTTGCCTCCATAATTTACGTTGGCCCCGGTTACTGGGAGATTCCCTCAGAAGGCACAACTGTCACCATTCGCGTGCAGATAACGCAGAGCACGTATAAGGATGTGAGTCTCCTGATCTATCGGTTAAAATAGCAGCCGGCACCCTCGAGAAGAGAATTCTTTTCTCAGGAGAAGAGAAATACAGACTTCTTCAAGTTGATCCCTTTTAAAGCTTCAGCCAAAACTCTATCCAATGTCCCCTTTTTTCGAGCCTTTAAACTCACCTGAACACGGCTGAGGCCTCTCACCTTAGCCACGGATGCTCGAGAAGGTCCAAAAATCTTGATGTCTTCTCCAGAATTCTTGACCCGCTCGGCAAATTCTCTCGACCTCTCAGCCACTTTGCGCAAGTTTTCTCCGAGGAAGAAAACCTCCGCTAAGCAAGAAAAGGGCGGGTACCCCATCAGGCGTCGGAATTTGACCTCTTGGTCATAAAAAGCACGATAATCGCCGCGAGCCGCCTCACGGATGCTGAAGTGGTCGGGGGCTTCGGTCTGGATCAAGGCCTCTGCCTTTTCGTCATCACGGAGAAAACTGAAGGCCCTGGTTATGGATTGAAAAGTCTTTTGTCCGGACCGGAAATCGGCCAAATTGAGCATTATTTCCGGATGGAGGATAGCGATGAAAGAAACAGAGGGAAAGTCGGCCTGATGGGCCAGGAGCTGAGTGCCGATCAATAGATCAACCTCGCCCTTGACAAACCTGCGGACAAGGTCGGCTTTTTCTTCTTTCCGGCCGGGTTCATCGGCGGCAAAAATTTCGATTCGGTTCTGCGGAAAGCTCTTCCTCAACTCCTCGGCTACAGCTTCTACTCCCAACCCTCTTTTCCCGATGAGGCGGCTGCCGCACCGCGGACAAGTTTCTATCAGGGGAATGGAATAGCGGCAATAATGGCAGACCAACTTTCCCTCTCTTTTGTGATAAGAGAGAGCGAGGTCACACCGGGCACACTGAGGGACGAATCTGCATCTTGTGCACATGAGATAAGAGGCGTAGCCTCGACGGTTGAAAAAGAGAAGGACGGGTTCCTTCTTCTCCAACTTTTGCTTTAGCTTCAGCTCGAGCGTGCGGTAGATGATGCCGGCGTCCTTCCGGCTGTCGGCCAAAGAAATTTTGGCCTTTCTTGTCTCGGTCCCCAGGTCAATTAGATAACGGCCTTTTTTCGCCCTGTAAAAAGCCTCCACGGTGGGCGCAGCGCTCCCAAAAATCAGGGTTGTTTTCTCTTCCCGGGCTCTCAGCCAGGCTCCCGCTCGAACATCGAAAGAGGAACTCTCTTGCTGGGAGTAAGACTCATCCTGTTCTTCATCGACGATGATCAACCTCACGTTTTCAAGCGGAGAAAAAAGAGCCGACCGGGGTCCGACCACGACCTCGGCGCGTTTCTCTTTTATTTTCTGCCATTCAAGCTCCCTGCTCCTCTCCGTCATCTTGCTGTGCAGGACGGCCACTCGTTCGCCGAGCCTTTTCTCCAATTTCTCGTGGAGAGGCGGAGTGAGGGAAATCTCGGGGATCAGATACAGAACCCTTCCCCCGCTCGAAAGAGCCTTTTTGATCAGGTCAAAATAGACGGCTTCCCGCCGCGGCAGCGAGCCGAACAACAAGAAGGGAGAAAAAGCTTTTCCCGCCATAGACTCGACAATAGCATCGCAAGCCCGGCGCAATTGTTCACTCAAGGAAAAATCAAACTCGAGCTGGGTCGGTCTCGCCGCAGGCTCCATCTTTTTTTTTCGCCGCACCCGCTTGATTTCTTTCTGGACCAAAACAAGCTCCTTTTTCTCCAGGCGGGCCAGAAAGGCAGTGAGATTTTTTGCCCGGCATTTTTTCTGCAAAAACCGAAGAGTATGCGGCTTTTGCTTGAGCCAGCCTGCCACATCCTTCTCTTCCTCGGAAAGCAAGCCTTTATCCAAGGCTTCTCGGCCCTTCGGCATGAGAGAAACAGACGTCCGGCTTCTCAGGATGAAGGAAGGCGGCACTGCGGCCTGGAGAATCTCGCCCCAGGGGCTAAAAAAAGAGCGGCTCAATTTCCGGGTAAAAGAAAGGAGAGAGGCAGAAAAAATGGGGGACTCATCCAAAATTTCCCCGATCGCTTTGAGCTTTAAATCTCCTCTCTGCTTTCTTTTTCTGACCCCAACAACGAACCCTGTGAGCATCCTCTCCCCGAAGGGGACGAGAACTCTCATCCCGACACAGAGTCTTTCCGCCCGTTCCGGCGGGACGGAGTAGGTGAAAGGCTGGTCGAGAGGAAGGGGAAGGACGACTTCCGCGTAAAGAGTCATTTTTTGCCGAGGACTGCCATGACCTTCTGCATATCATCCCAGACGAGTTTCTTGATCCTTTTGTCGCCTTCATTCCTGACGACGTAAGAGGGATGGAACGTCGGCATAACCTGGATCTTCCCGCAGGCGTGGAAATTTCCTCTCAAGCTGCTCATCGCTGCGGCCGAAGGGACAAAGAAGTCAGTGGCCACTTTCCCCAACGAAACGATCACCTTAGGTTGAATGGCTTCGACCTGCGCCAGGAGGTAGGCCTTGCATTTCTCAACTTCTTCGCGGAGAGGAGTCCGGTTATTGGGAGGACGGCATTTGACCACGTTGGTGATGTAGATATCATCCCGGCGGAATTTCATGGCCTCGATGATCTTCGTCAGAAGCTGGCCGGCCTTCCCGACAAAGGGCCTTCCCTGAATGTCCTCGTCTGCCCCGGGGGCCTCGCCGACGAACATGAGCTCTGTGTCAAAACTTCCTTCCCCCGGCACAGCCTTCTTTCTTCCCGCCGAGAGAGGGCACAACGTGCAGCGGAGAATTTTCTCTTGAAGTGAGAGAAGGAAGGCGTGCTTCTGCGTTTCATTTTTCTCGGGGGCAAAAACGAATTCCACTCCTAAGTCAGAAAGAAGATTTAACTCCTCTTTGAGATGATCGGCTATATCTTTAGTCTTATTTTTCAAACAAAACCTCTATCTTATCCAGGATGAGACGGCTTATTTCGCGCTTGCTCAGCTTCTCCGACTCGAAAACGCCCCCCTCTTTATCGATGAGGGTCACCTGGTTCGAATCCGAATCAAACCCTATTCCTTCCTGAGAGACATCGTTGGCGATGATGAGGTCGAGCTTTTTCTCTTTTAATTTTTTTAAGGCATTAGCCGCGACATTCTCTGTCTCGGCCGCGAACCCGACGACGATTTTCTTCCCTCTCTTCCTCTTCCGGCTCAGACTCGCCAGAATATCTTCTGTTTGGACAAGCTCTATTTTTTTGGCGGCTTTCTGCTTTTTTATCTTCTGGGAAGCTACTGAGGCAAATTTGAAATCCGACACAGCCGCTGCCATGATCAAGGCATCCGCTTGCGGAAAACGCTTTAAAACTTCCTGGGCCATCTCTTCTGCCGTTTCCACTTTTATGAGGTCGGCCTTCGCCGGAGGAATAAGGGATGTAGGTCCGGAGACGAGGGTAACCTCGGCTCCGCACCCCAGAGCCTCGGCGGCCAATTCATAGCCCATCTTGCCCGAGGAGCGGTTAGAGAGGAACCGAACAGGGTCGAGAGGCTCTCGGGTAGGTCCGGCCGTGATGAGGAACTTCCTTCCTTTCAAGCGTTCACTGCGTTGGAGGAGCGCCAGGCTCTCGTCGATGATCTTTTCAGGCGAGGCCAGCCTCC
>CAZKEW010000006.1:9661-25109 GCA_964551885.1 uncultured Eubacteriales bacterium | reverse complement strand
CTACGCATTTCTTCTGATTGAATAAACAGGCAGAGATTTATTCTATAAGTAATTGATAATCTGCTTCTCTTCTAGGCCTAAGTGGCTAATGTCAATGAGATATCCGGTACGGCCTCGCTTCCCTTCAGGTTTTTACGCCGTTCCCTCGCGGTCATCGCGAGGAGCGTATCGACGTGGCGATCCTCTGGGATTGCCACGGCCCTCCGGGCCTGGCAATGACTACCTCCAATACTTCGCTCGAATATCCTCGACGCTTGACTTACTTCAGAATATTGGCGATAAGGCCGCCGAGAACGGCCCAGTAAATCGTGGAAATATAAGGATTTCGGGTGATGAAGCAAGTGCCGCTGCGGCAGCCGATAAAGCGGTAATAAAGATACCCGACCACCCCTCCCACCACAGCGCCAATCACGACTGCAATCATTTTTTTCCTTCTCATCATTCCGAGATCATTCTAATGACTTTCCGCCACCGAAGTCATAGAGATAACAAAAAATGCAGTCTCTGTCAAAAGTTGACCAAAACGGGAAAGCATCTCCAAATCCGTGATGATCATTGAAAAAGGGGGAGCTTAGTGAAGGAAGCGAATCCCTTGACCAAGCTAAAAAACAACAACGGAAATAGAGATGCTATCCCGCTCAAAACCGGCCGGTGCTGCCGAACCCGCCTTTGCCGCGTAAGGTCTCATCCAGCTCATCCGCCTCGACGACTTCCACGGTCTCCACCGGCTGGATGAGCATCTGGGCGATTTTCACCCCTTTCTTGACGACAAAGGGCTCTTTCCCCAGATTGACCATGACGACCCGGACCTCTCCCCTGTAGCCTGCGTCGACAACTCCCGCCAGCCGGTGAACGCCTCGAAGAGAAATCCCGCTTTTGTCCCAGATGAGCCCGACATAGCCTTCGGGAATGGCCATCTGGATTCCTGTCGGAATGGGCTTCACTTCTCCCGCTTGGAGCAAATCATCAACGGCTGAAAAGAGGTCCATTCCGGCGTCGCCCTTGTGGCTGTAAAGGGGAAGCTTGGCCCCAGGGCTTATCCTTTTCACTTTCAATTTCAGTTTCATGGTTTAAACCCCTTCAACCCGGACTTCGGCAAAGTAAGGCTTCAAGATTTCAGCCATTTTCTCTATCTCTTCGCGCGAGTAGGGTTTGATCTGGAGATAATTCCGGTCGATGGTATGGCGAGGGGAAAACTGCTGGACCTGGAAGAGCCTGCTGCCACGGAGCATCTCAGCGATCTCCAGGAGGTCCTCTTCGCCGACAAGCCCCGGCACAACAGTTGTCCTAAACATGTGCGGCAGCCCGGAATTCCTAATGATTTCGATGCTGCGGGCAATATCGCCTTCATCCACATCCGAACGCGTGACCTGTTTATATCTCCGCAGCGGCGCCTTGATATCCATGGCCACGTAGTCCATAAACTTTGTCGCGAGGAACTCCTCCAGCCTTTTTGGGAGAGAGCCGTTGGTGTCAACCTTCACCAGCAGGTTCCTGTCCTTGATGACGTGAAGGAGCACTTCGAGCTCCTCTTCGAGCAACGGCTCGCCGCCGCTGATGCAGATGGCCTCGAGCCAGCCCTTGCGCGCATCGAGATAGGAAATGAAATAATCCAATGGAAGCGTCGGCACAGCCTGGGGCCGCAAAACCAGGTCGGCATTGTGGCAGTAGGGACAGCGAAAATTGCAGCCCCCCAAGAATACAGTCGAAGAGATGAACCCCGGGAAATCAAGGGGGGCGAATTTCTCTAGGCCCTTGATTTCAACCAACTCTCGAGCTCCGCGTGATTGTTGAAGATCTCCAACACTTTTCCGTCCTCGCGCAGCACAAAAACGGGAATGATGATCGCCCCTTTCTCATCGCGCTTGATTTGGCCGAGAAATTCTCGAATCCGCAGCTTGCTTTTTTTCTCGACGAGGCTAAGCTCCCGGCCTTCAAGCTCTTCTTCCTTAAGGTATTTCTTGAAGGCGTCGCATTTGTCGCAGTTGGGGTAGGTGAAAAGCAGATACTCCATGTCTCGAAGCTCAGATTAGCTTGACATACGGCGTTCGATCCTTGAACTCCTGCTGCTTGCCGTCATTCCAAGTTCTTACGGGCCGGAGATAACCCACGATCCGCGAAAAAACCTCTGTCTGCGCTCCGCACTCGGGGCAGTTCGGATGTTGACCCCGAATATAGCCGTGGCCATCACAAACGGAAAAGGTCGGGGTGATGCTGAAGTATGGGATCTTAGTCTCGGCAATCTTGCGCACCAGCTTTCGGCAGGTCTCTCGATCTATAGATTCGGGAAGGAACGTGTGGAATATGGTCCCGCCCGTGTAGAGGCTCTGGATATCCTGCTGGTGCTGGAGGGCTTCAAACACATCGCGCGTGGCATCGACATTGAGCTGGGTGGAGTTGGTGAGATAGGGGTGTTTATCCGTCCCCGAGGTGATGATATTTTTATATTTCTCCCTGTCCAGCCTGGCCAGCCGGTAAGAGGTGGATTCAGCGGGTGTAGCTTCGAGGTTATAAAGGTTTCCGGTCTCTTCCTGAAAGCTCTGCAAAACGCCTCTCATAAACTTTAACGTCTCTGTGGCAAATTCTTTGCCTTCCGGAGTCCCGATCCCTTTTCCAAGAAGATTCAGGCAGGCCTCGTGCATCCCGCAGATGCCGATGGTCGAAAAATGGTTGTCGAAGTGCCCGAGATAGACAAGGGTGTAGGGCATCATTCTTTTAGCCAGCATGTTGTTGACCACTTCCCGCTTCGTTTCCAGGGATTCTTTGGCCACGATCATGAGCTCCTTCAACTTGGAGAAGAATTCCTCTTTGGTCTTCGCTTCATAGCCGATCCGGTTCAAGTTAATGGTCACCACGCCAATAGAGCCGGTTGAGTCGCCGGGCCCCCAGATGTTGCCCGGCCTGCGCATCAGCTCCCGCTGGTCGAGGTTCAAGCGGCAGCACATCGCCCGGATATCTCCCGGGTTTAAATTTGTGCCGATATAGTTCTGGAAATAGGGAATTCCGTATTTGGCCGTCGCTTCAAAAAGCAGGTCGGCGATAGGTGAATCCCAGGCAAAATCCCTGGAAATGTTATAGGTCGGTATGGGAAAAGTAAAAACACGGCCTTTCTTGTCGCCCTCAATCATGAGCTCCAGGAACGAACGGTTGATCATGTCCATCTCTTCCTGGTAATCGCCGTAAGTGGAATCGAGCTCTTCACCACCGACGACGACCCGTTTATCTTTTATGTCCGCGGGGACCGTGAGGTCAAAAGTCAGGTTGGAGAAGGGAGTCTGCCAGCCCCAGCGCGAAGGGACATTGAGCCCGAAGATGAGCTTTTGGATGTCCTGCTTGACCCGGTCATAGTCGAGGCGGTCGGACCTAACAAAGGGCGCAAGAAGCGTATCCACAGAGGAGAAAGCCTGGGCTCCGGCAAATTCTCCCTGCATGGTGCCGATGAAATTGACCATGTGGAGAGTCGCTGTCTCAAGATGCTTGGCAGGATTAGAATGGACCTGGTTAGGGACATGTCCGAAACCTTTGCGCAGGAGCTTCTCCAAGGACCAACCGGCGCAATACCCGACGATGGGGTAAGAAAGGTCATGGACATGAAATTCGCCTTCCTGATGGGCCCGCTTTATTCTCTCGGAATAGAGATGATTAAGGGCGAAATTGGACAAGACCTCTCCGGCGACGCGGGCATTCAACCCGGAAAAACTCGTCACACCCTCGTTGCTGTTTTCCCTGACCTTCCAATCGACATCATTGATATAATCCTTGATCAGCCTTTCCAGGTTAATGCCGGTCTGTTTGGCCTCCCTGATACCTTTATGTCTCTCCCGGTAGAGAATATATGACTTGGCCACCTCGAGGTAGCCCTGCTTCATCAGGACCATTTCCACGATATCCTGAATCTGCTCCACGGAAGGGATGGTATAACCGCCAAACTTATCCTCCAGCATGAACGTGGCGATATCAGAGACTGTTTTGGCGGCGGCCCGGTCGGTTATGCCGTTCGCCTCCATGGCCTTGCAGACAGCAGTGGTGATTTTGTCCTGGACAAAATCAACGACAGACCCGTCCCTTTTCTTAATTCTTGAAATACCCCGGGTCATCGAGCGCCTCCTTTCCTCCCTCAAAATAGCGGAAACCGGTTAGAAAGCAACCAAAATGAATGCCATATCTAGTATATTATGGTGGCTTTTAATACAAAATATTGTATTTGGCGTCAAAAAATTTACTCTTAATTTCTTCTCTTGTCAAGACCTTTTTTCAAAATTTTTTTTCTTTTTTTTTAGGATTTTTTAAGCTATCCTATAAAGAAAAAAGAGGTCAAAAATGAAGGCATTAGACGTTCAAACTCCGTCCCGAGAAGCCATGATTGATATCACTTTCCAGGTAGAAGAAGAAGTCAGAAAAGCTAAGGTTAAAACTGGGACATGCCTTGTCTATGTCCCTCACACCACTGCAGCCGTTACGATCAACGAGAACGCCGACCCCACGGTGAGACAAGATTTGCTCATGGCGTTGAGGAAGGCAGTTCCTGATACACTCCCCTACGCGCACTCGGAAGGTAACTCTCCGGCCCACGTCAAAGCCAGCCTCGTGGGCTCTTCGGTCACGCTCATCATCGAGGACGGCCGGCTTGCGCTCGGGACATGGCAGGGAATTTTTTTCTGCGAATTCGACGGTCCGCGCCGCAGGAATATTTATCTGAAAATCATCTCGGGATGACAGCGCCGGCTCTTCTAAAATGGGGACATCATATCAACTTCCGAATTAATCCCGCTCATAAAATAGGCAAATTCGTGCTGTGTCCCCAAATTTGGCTAATCGCAGGCTGGGGCACATTTGCCTCTAATTCCGGAGAGCAAAATGGCCCAGGCGCAGCCGACACCGGCCCTGACCGAGATCGCTCGAAAAGCGCAGTTCTTGGCGCAGGCGCCGCACTCCATGCAGACATCGAAGTCTCGCACGCGAGCTTTTCCATTTTCTAGCTCAAAGATGCTGTGCGGACAGACCTCAGCGCACATCCCGCAGCCCGTGCATTTTTCCGGGTCATAGCTTAACGTCGCGACGTTCTTGAGATAGCGATGTTCTTTCATGTTGCGTCCCTTAAAAAGCCTTGATCAAAACGGCAACGAGCAGCCCCAGCCCAAGTCCGGCAGAAACGAGAATGGCCGGCACCGCGAAGCGCATCTCCTTCAGGACTCCTGAAAGAGACGTATATGTGGAAGAGCCTGTAAAACTCATACCCAGGAAGGCGGATATCGCCGGGAGGAGCAAGAAATGGACGGCCGCCTGCTTCAAGTCTGAGGAAGATGATAAAATCCATCCCTGATAGACATTCACAAATAGAGCCCAGCCCATTCCCAGGAGCCAGCCTTTAAAGGCAAAAGCTCTGCCTGGAATCCAGGGAAGCAAGGATGGCACAATAATACCGCCGACAAGGATGGCGCCGAGATAAGGATAAAGGTCTTTCCAGGAAAAGAAATGTACTCCGAAAATGTCTAAAATCCATAAGACTCCCGCTATCATCAGCCCATATTTGATGGGAAGCACTAACTCCATTGGAGCTAAGATAATCCGGTCTCGAAAATTGAACCTAACCCGGCGCATCTCCGGCATGGCTTTTCTGCCGGCTTTGAGGAAGTCCTTGATATCAGAAGCCCTCACAGGACCGTAAATGACTTTAAATCCCGACCGTTTGGTAACTTCATGCGCGGCGACTCCAGGAGCGCTGAGCTGGGGAAGAATGAGCGTCCGATGAGAAATGACTCTCCCAAGATTCGTATCCTCAATTCGGCGCACGACCTCATCCGTCCCAAAAATCCCCTTCCCCGCTGCGCACCAGACGTTGATACCCTTCGTGTCCAAAGCGAGGACCCAAGCGTCGAGGCCGTCCAGCTCTTTCCTCAATTTGTCGAAGCTCAGCTTATAGTTGGCCGAGACGAAAACAGGAGAGTCAGAACTTGGATTCCTGATTCCATAAAGGCCGGGTTTGATTTTGTAATTCATGCGGCCGATGCCAAGGCGGACCTTGACGATGCCGAGCTTGTCGCGCCAACTCAACTTTGTTTTGACAACCGGGATTGAACCCACAGGTGTGTCGAGACGTCGGTCGACCCAGCTCGAGGACTCTTTAACATAACTCTCTGGTATGCCGTCATCGGAAGCGCCCCCGCAGCAAGCCGAACATTCGCAGGCCGGCTGTAGATCAGTCTCTTTCTCTTCTTTCATTTCTCCTCTCCCTTCGCTGAAGGCGGCTCTTCCCGGCAGCAGCCGGCAGAGTCATTGTCTTTGCCCAAAGCATCGGAAAAGAGGCTAATGCTTTCGACGACAACCTCCCTTTTTTCGACAGGAATGAGTTCCAGGACGCTGGAGAAATAATCGTTAAATGTTTTTTCAATCTCATCGAAAACCTTTCGGCCTTGGTCAGTTAAGGATATGGAAATATACCGTCTGTCTTTCTCGTTGGCGAGCCTGTTGACAAGCCCGAGAATGACCAGACCGTTGATCGTCCGGCTCAGCGTGCTCGTGTCGAGGCTGAGTCTCGAAGCCAGTTCGACGAGCGAAATCTCGCCCTTATTTCCGATCTCGAGCAGCGTGTGGCACTGCGCGAGGGTCAGGCCGCAGCAGCCCGAATCGGACCTAAACCGGTCATCTAATTCCCTCTCCAATTGTCTTAACTTCTCCCTTAAAAGGCGAATTTTTTTGATGTCCATCTCTCATGTCCTTTGGTCAAATCACTCGCTATTGTTTCATTCGACAATTATTGTATATTACAATATTTGTAAATGTCAAGCAATTTTTATAACTCAGACCTTGAAATTTTCCCATTCGCGCTTGACGCGGTTGATGAACTTGGCGAAACCCTGACGATAAAAGCTATTCTCACCTCCACGCTGCGTCCGGTGGGCGGGACTTCGCCTTCGGGCGATACGAGAGGCCCCGTATGGGTCCCTTTGAGAAAACCTTCAAAAACGATGTGGTTTCCGGTGCTCCTCCTTTCGAATATCATCTCTCCTTTGCTGCAAGGATTCAAGGAGGTTTCATGATTTGTCTGAGATCCCGAGAACCTCGCGGAGAAAGTCCTCACCGTTGAGTCATCCCCTTCATGCGGCCTCATACGTTAGATTTAGAACACATAATCAATTTCCCTACTTATCTATCCTAAATTTGGAATTGAGTATTGTGTCCCGAATTTTAATCAGACTTCGATGGGTGGCGCGGCGCCAGTCCCCGCAACGGTCGAGCGAATGGTGGTGGGTGGGGGGTCTTTAGCGAGGCCGGAAGGGGACGCGCCGTGATAGGACCCATCTCACAAAACTGCTTGATTATCACGGAATTTGGAATTAAGTATTGTGTCCCCAATCTTAGAAGGAAAGGCCGAGAGCTCGCAGTCCTTTCTCAAGATCAGTATCGGGTTTGTAGAGAATCCCTTTCAGCCCCAGAGCCTCGGCGCCCTTGATGTTTTCTTCCATGTCGTCAATGAAGACGCACTCTGCCGCTTCGACCCCCGCTTTTCGCAGAGCTTCGCGGTAAATCTCGGGATGAGGCTTCATGAACCCGACTTCATAGGAGAGGACATAGTCATCAAAGAACAGAATCTCGGGAAATTTTTTCTTGATAAACGTGAAACGGGCAATATCGGTATTGGAAAGAAGGACAAGCTGGTATTTTCCCTTCAGGCTTCTCAGGAGGTTGAGCACCGGGGGATTCGTGGAAAAGACATCGCAGTAGGCAGCAAAAAAATCATCATAGCTGATTTGGGCGTTAAGCTTGGCGATCGCACGCGAATAAAATTCCTGAGGTGTGATTTTCCCCGAATCTAATAATTCGATGAACTCCGCACTTCTGTGGACGACTTCCCGGATCTTCTCCTCAGATAAGGGGCACCAGGCCGTCATTTTTCGATAGAAAATCTCGTTGTCGAACCAGAGAACGACTTTGCCCAGGTCGGAAATCACTGTGCGAATCATGAAGGCTGTTATTCCGGCTTCTTCTTTAAAACCTCCAGGCCGCTGCCTTCGCGGGCATCCGCTCTTTTCAGAAGAAAGGCAAAGGTCAACCCAAAAAGGCCCAGGCTCGAAAACATAACGGAACTTGCCGTGTAGGTATGGGTCAGGTCGCGGAGGAGGCCATTGAGAAGCGGAAAGAGGCCGAGGCCGATATTTTGAATGGCCGTCATCAGCCCGAAGGCCGTGCCCACCCGTTCTTTGCGCACGATTAGAGGAACCGAAGGCCACATCGCCGCAGGCACAAGCACAAAGGCCGCCCCGAGGGCGACCATCGGAATGGCCGGATAAATTCTGGTCAAGCCCATCAGCAAGTGACTGGGGATGAGGATCAAAGAGCCGATGATCATCAACGTCGCCCGTTTCCCGATCTTGTCCACCAGGCCGCCGGCGAAGGGCGCAAAGATCATCGAGGCGAAGACAATAATACTGCTGATCCCGCCGGCCGTGCTGAACATGTGGAGGAGGTTATTAAAAACCTGATAGAGGAACCCGCCGGCCGCTTCAGCCGTTCTGGCAATGCCCCATTTATCAACAAAAAAGTCCGTCGAGAGGGCCGTAAAGGGGAATACAGCGGAATAGAAGGTCAAGCACAAGAAAGTCACGTACCAGAATGTCGGCCTGAACTCTTTTATATCTTTGAAGAAAATCTTGTCACCGGCACTCTCATCTTTTAGGTGAAGGACCCGTTCTCCCCGGCGGTCCATGAGGATGTAGAAGAGATTTCCAATCAAGGAAATAGCACATGCGCCCACAGCCGCAAGCAGAGCGTACCGGAAACTGCCAAAAAAGCTGGTAATGAGCTCGCCCGTGTTAAAGGCAAAGAGTGACCCGAGCCGGCTCACGGTCAAGGTAAGGCCGAAGGACAGCGCCAGCTCTTTATTCTTGAACCAGCGGGCCAGCATAGCGCTCTGGGCCACGATCAAGGGCTCAGAGCCGGCGCCGAATATGAATCGCCCGATGAAAAAGGCGGGGATGCTTTTGGCCCGCCAGACCAACGCCGCACCAAGAATGACAAGCAGGGAGAATAAAATGCTGGCTTTGCGCGTCCCCAGGCGGTCGACAAGCACGCCCCCGATGAACACGGCCAGGACGGCTGCGATACTGTACATAGTGAAAAATGTGCCGACCGTGCCTCGCGCCGCATGGAGCTCTTCAACGAGCGTCGGCGCAATGGCACTGACAATGTCGTAGGCGAAATAGCTCCCAAAAGAGAGAGAAGCAATGAAGAGAAGGTTGGTAAAGCGATACAGAGCTCTTGAGGGATGAAAAAAACCAAGCGGCTGGTCGATTGCGGTCATCGGATTCTTCGTTTCCCGGGTCTCACAGCGAGGGCAAAATATAACACTCATCCTGAAAGTGTCAAGGAATTTTCATTAAAGGATAGCATCTTTATTTCCGTGATTGTCTTTTTAGCTTGGTCAAGGGATTCGCTCCCTTCACCAAGCTCCATATTTTCAATGATCATCACAGAGGCGAAGATGCTTCATCGTTAAAGGACCGTCTGTCCCAAAGTAACCTGGTTGACCCGCCGCGCGTGATTTTGTTCTAATTATTATCATTGTCATCGAGGAGCGTTGCGACGAAGCAATCCCGCCCGGAGGGTCATTTCGGGCGAAGCGAGGAATCTCAGGATGCTAAGCGATAATCATGAGATCGCCACGACATCTTCGATGTCTCGCGACGACTTCGTCGGATTGCTTCGCTCACGCCCGCAATGACGAGAGGAGAATGCCATGATAAATTCTAAAAAATCAAAAAGCTCTTCTGGTCTCGGATTCATACTTATTTTGGCTGCTGCGGCCGCATTGGTTATCGGCGGCGCCTTGGCCCTTTATTTTTGGAAAGGAAAAAAGATCACCACACAGGATATCGCATCGGCAGAAAAAATCATCAACCTCCGCTTTACGCAGAAAGAAAGAAAACTCATGAAGGAAAACCTCGAAGAGAACGCCGCAGATTACGCTAAGCTCCGTAAGGTCTCCCTGGCTAACGATGTTCCTCCGGCCATCCAATTCAGCCCCATTGTGCCCGGCATGGGCTTCGAAAAAGAAAGGAAGCCCTCTGCGCTTCCGGAAAACACAACCATCGAACGGCCTGGCAACCTCGACGAATTAGCCTTTTATCCCGTGACGGCTCTCTCCGAGCTTATCCGCACGCGGAAGGTGACATCAATGGAATTGACACAGATGTACCTCAGCCGGCTCAAGAAATTCGGGCCGCGACTTGAATGCATCATTACCCTGACGGAGGAGCTGGCTCTGGCCCAAGCCAAAAGAGCTGACGAAGAAATCGCTATCGGCCGATACCGTGGACCTCTCCACGGCATTCCCTGGGGAGCCAAAGACCTTCTGGCCACCAAGGGAATAAAGACCACCTGGGGCGCGATGCCGTATAAAGATCAAATGATCGACGTGAACGCCACAGTCGTCGAGCGCCTGGAAAAGGCGGGAGCTGTGCTTGTGGCCAAGCTGGCCATGGGCGCTCTGGCCTGGGGAGATGTCTGGTTCGGCGGGAAAACAAGAAACCCCTGGAACTATGAACAGGGCTCGAGCGGCTCATCGGCCGGCTCCGCTTCGGCGACAGCCTCCGGGCTTGTCGGGTTTGCCATCGGCACAGAAACCTGGGGGTCTATTGTCTCGCCTTCCACGCGCTGCGGTGTGACCGGCCTGAGGCCGACGTACGGTCGGGTCAGCCGAGCCGGCGCCATGGCTCTGAGCTGGAGTATGGACAAAATCGGAGCGATCTGCCGCTCGGTGGAAGACTGCGCCCTGGTGTTTGAAGCCATCTACGGCCCGGACGGCAAAGACTTGACGATTGTGGACCTCCCCTTCAATTGGGATCCCGCCCTTGACGTGAAGAGCCTGCGCATCGGCTACCTCAAAAAGGCCTTCGAGAAAGATTACCCTGCCAAGAAGAATGATGCGGCTTCGCTGGATGTGCTCCGTTCGCTGGGCGTGGAGCTTATTCCCTTTGACCTCCCGGAAGACCTTCCGGTTGAAGCCATCGCCTTCATCTTGAATGCCGAGGCAGCGGCCGCCTTCGATGAGCTGACCCGGTCGAACAGAGACGACCTCATGGTCCGGCAAGGAAAGAACGCCTGGCCGAATGTCTTCCGTCAGGCCAGGTTCATCCCGGCTGTCGAATACATCCAGGCTAATAGGATACGGACTCTTCTGATGGAGGAAATGGCTGAAAGGATGAAAGGCCTTGATGTCTATGTCGCCCCGTCATTCGGCGACAACAACCTTCTTCTCACCAACCTCACCGGTCACCCGGCTGTGGTCGTCCCCAACGGGTTCGATGAGAAAGGATTACCCACAAGCATTTCTTTTATAGGAAATCTCTTCGACGAGGCGAAAGCTCTCCGCGCGGCTCAGGCCTTCCAGCAGGCCACTTCCTTTCATCTCAAGCATCCGGTGCTCAAGGAATAGATGCAGACAGCTTAAATTTTCTCTCGAATCGCCGTGGCCGGAGCCGTCACCTGCATATCGGGAACGCTCACCATTCCTTCAAGCTTGTCCACGCCGACTTTGAATTCGGCCTTGACCAGCCGCTGCAAACCATCAGGAGGCGTCGGTGAGGTAAATTCGAAGTTCAGGTTCTCGCCGTCAAAAAGGATATTCGAAAGAGAAACATCTGTAAGATATCCCTGCGATTCGCTGACTGTCCCTTCCAGTTTGCCTTCAGTTACTTTCACTTCAAGGCTAAGGTAGTAGAATTCTCCGTCGGCATTGATTTCGACCTTCCAGGTGCCGATGATTTTTCCGTAGTCCACTTTCTCCTGAGCTGGTTGCGAATATGAAAAAATAGCTAGGACAAAAAACAGGCTGAGAGTAAAAATTCCGCAATGAATTGTCTTTCTCATTCAAGACCTCCTCTTTTCTTCAGTTTAACATTTTATCACACATCACGGGGTCAGGTCTTCATTCTTGACAGAAGATGGGGACGGTTCTCGTTGAGAACCGTCCCCCCTGCTTCTTAAGTGAAGAATGAAGACCTGACCCTTGACAAAGATTTAAGAAGATTCTAAAAATGGCTCAGGCCAAACCGATGATCAAAGCCGCTAACATCGAAGAATATAAAAATTCCATCGAAGAAGCGTTAGCCACGCTTTTTAAGGAAAAAATCATCCCTCGCATTTGGGAAAAGGATTGGACCGTCTGGAAGAATGACCCTCGAGAAATCACTAATCGACTGGGCTGGCTCACTTCAGCTCAAAGGATGGAGAAAGACCTTGCGGGCATAAGCCGATTTGTCCGGGAAGTCCGGAGAAAAGGCTTCACCCATGCTCTTCTTCTGGGCATGGGAGGCTCGAGCCTGGCGCCGCTGGTTTTGGGGACAGTCTTTAAAACCCCGAAAGGATACGCTGACCTCGAGATTCTGGATTCAACGGATCCGGCGGCGGTCCTTCACTCCGGGAATAGACTCAACCCCCAAAAAACTCTCTTCATCGTCTCATCAAAATCCGGCGCCACGGTCGAGACGAACTCCCTTTTTAAATTCTTCTGGAACTGGGCCGCCGAATCCTTAGGTGAAGACAGAGCGGGCGAGCATTTCCTTGCTATCACCGACCCGGGCGCTCCGCTTGAAGATTTAGCTCATCGTTTCCGGTTTATCGCCGTCTTTCCCGGCGACCCTGAAATCGGCGGACGGTTCTCCGCCCTCTCACCCTTCGGCCTCGTGCCCGCGGCCCTCAAGGGAATCAAAGTCCAAGAAATCCTGAATACAGCCAAGGAAATGGCCCACCTCTGCCGTAAACCGGAGGACCTCAAGGCCAACCCTGGAGCTTGCCTGGGAACAATTTTGGGCATCCTGAATCAGGGGGGCCGGGACAAACTGACTTTTTTGCTTTCTCCGCGGCTCGAGAGCTTCGGTCTTTGGCTGGAGCAGTTGATCGCCGAAAGCACAGGAAAAGAAGGAAAAGGAATACTGCCCGTTGAAGGCGAGCCGATCGGCTCTCCCGAGATTTATGGCCGGGACCGCCTTTTTGTTTATATCAGAGAAAGGGGCGATAAGGCGAACGATGCTGCCATCGAGCGGCTTAAAAGCGCCGGATTCCCCATACTCTCGATGACCTTCCCCGGTATCCATCATTTCGGCAGCCAGTTCTTTCTTTGGGAATTTGCCACAGCCGTGGCTGGAATTTTCCTCAGGATCAACCCTTTTGACCAGCCCAATGTGGAATCCGCGAAAAAGAAAACCCAGGAAATTTTAGGAATATACCGCCAGAGAGGCGTTTTTCCGGCAGAAAAGCCTCTGTTTCAAGCCCAAGGAATTTCCCTGTTTTCGGACATCCAGGCCCCATCTTTAGGCGACTGCCTAAACAGCTTCTTGGATCAAGCCCGGCCGGGCGATTACCTGGCTATTCAGGCTTTCTTGGCGCCGAAAAAGCAAACAACAGCCGTTCTTCAACGGCTCCGAGTGCTTCTCCGAGAGCGGACGCGTCTGGCGACGACAGTGGGATACGGCCCTCGCTTTCTCCATTCGACCGGACAGCTCCATAAGGGCGATGGAGGGAACGGCCTGTTCATCCAGATCACGGCCGATGACGAGAAGGATGCGCCCATTCCTAATGAACCGGGCTCTTCCTGCTCGATGATATCCTTCGGAGTTCTCAAAGCTGCCCAGGCCAGGGGCGATTTTGAGGCCCTGAAAGCTTCAGGCCGCCGCATCATCCGCTTTCACTTGGAGAAAGGTGCCGGCGCAGGGTTAGAAAAAATGATTTCTCTTTTTGATTAAATATTAGTTTTCCTATAGGAATAATATAATTTGGGGAGGGGCGATGACCTCGAAGGAAAGAGTCCTCGCGAGCCTCAACCACCGCGAGCCCGATGCGGTCCCCGTGGATTTCGGGTCGACGGCAGTCACCGGCATCCATGTCCTCGCCGTGGCCGGGCTGCGTGATTATTACGGTCTTGAGCGCCGGCCGGTCAAAGTTTACGAGCCCTACCAGATGCTCGGCCTCATCGAAAAAGACCTCAAAGAAGTCATGGGGATCGACGTCGAGGGAATCCCCGCTCCGGAAACGCTCTTCGGGTTCCGCAACGAAAATTGGAAGCCGTGGCGCCTGGCGAGCGGCCTTGAAGTCCTCGTTTCCGAGCATTTCCAGACCACCAAAGAAAAGAACGGCGACACTCTCATTTATCCCAAAGGAGACCTTTCCGCGCCGCCCAGCGGCCGGATGCCCAAGAACGGCTATTTTTTTGACACGATCGTGCGACAGGACCCCATCGATGAAGCGCGCCTGTATCCTGAGGACAATCTGGAAGAATTCGGCCCCATATCAAACGAAGACCCCGATTATTTTGCCGCCGAGGCCAATCGCGCTTCTGCGACCGGACGGACCGTCATGGCCACGTTCGGCGGTACCGGCTTCGGCGATATCGCCCTAGTCCCCGCGCCTTTCCTGAAATACCCTAAGGGGATTCGCGATATCGAGGAATGGTATATCTCAACCGTCACGCGCCAGGATTATATCCATCAGGTATTTGACAAGCAGACAGAAATCGCCATCGGCAACCTAAAAGAAATCAGCCGTGTTGTGGGTGAACGCGTCGATGCCGTTTTCATCTGCGGGACCGATTTCGGCACCCAGAGGTCACAATTTTGCTCTGTGGAAACCTTCCGCAGCCTATATTTTCCCTACTATAAAAAAATCAACGACTGGATCCACGGGCACACCAACTGGAAGACCTTCAAGCATTCCTGCGGCGCCGTCGAGCCCCTCATCGAGGCGATGATCGAATGCGGGTTTGACATCCTCAACCCTGTCCAGTGCTCGGCAGCAGGGATGGGCCCTCTCCACCTCAAAAAAGCCTACGGCAAACGGATCGTTTTCTGGGGCGGAGGCGTGGATACCCAATCCACTTTCGCCTTCGGGACTCCCGGCGAGGTACGCGAGCAGGTTCTCCGCAGGTGCGAAATTTTCTCTCCGGGCGGCGGTTTTGTCTTTAATGCTGTGCCCAACATTCAGGCCAACACACCAGTGGAAAACATCGCCGCCATGATCGAGGCAGTCAAAGAATTCAACGGAAAACGATGAAGGACTCGGGTAAGTCCCTCGGAAAGACGCAGATTTATCCCGGCGAGAAAAATCTGGTCCCTGTCCTCGCTTCGCTCTCCTCTACGTTCCGTCGAGGAACCGTACGTTCGAGTTACCACTCGAGCTACCAGAACACCTTGCGGGGAAACTGGGGCTATGAGCCGGCAAAGACAAGCGACTATCATTTCGGCGCTTCTGAGCTTTTTGAAAGCGACGAATACGGGGCTGATGTCATAAAGGGAATGATTCCCGAGCCAAAAACCATGGAGGATTCTAATAAACTCTTCAATATAACCGGAGCCCTATTGCGGGATGCCTTTGAATTCGGCCGCGGGCTGGGCATCAAAACCTGCGTCGGCACAGAGACGCCTTTGACGGTCCCTGAGTGGGTCAAAAAACATCT
>CAZKEW010000006.1:0-9651 GCA_964551885.1 uncultured Eubacteriales bacterium | reverse complement strand
CAAGATGCGGCAACAGTCAAGGAGCTCTATAAAGGCCTCTTTTCCCGGATCAAAAAGACCTACCCCCTGGATTATTACTGGCTCTGGACGGATGAAACCTGGACCTGGAGCGATGCCCGGGAGGAGCAGGTCAAAGCCGTGGTGGATGATTTGAAGACGGCTCTGGAGGCCGCCACAAAGGAATATCAATTCGTGGACGAGCTGGCCTCCCTTCGCCCCAAAGTCAAAGGCAAAGGAAACGAGGAGAGGTTCGCCTACTGGCTGGCGAGCTTCTCTTACATGCGTGAGATTGCCCATCTTGAATGTCTCTGGGCAGAATACAATGCGGCCTTGGAAAATATCAAGAGCAAGCCCGACGAGAAGTCCAAAGCAGCCATAGCGGCCGAAACCCTGCTTCCCCTCCGCAAGCAGATGGCGGAAGTCTTGAAAACCATTTATGGTTATTTGCTTGCCACCGTCAGCAACACGGGTGAGATGGGCATGGTTGCCAACCGGGAGCAACATCTCTTGCCCGGTTTGATGCACAGGCCCGGCGAGGAGTTTACAAAGTTGCTTGTCCCGGCAGTGAGAAAGATTTTGAATATTATGTCAGAGTTCGGGTGAACAACGAAGAGGTTTATTTCCCCCCGACCGCGCCTCTTTTAAGCCAGACGGCCGTCAGGATGGAGTGAACTCAAACGTCTTAATAGAGTCCGGCAAAAAGGAGGTCCGCATGGAAGAGCTCGCGAGTCTTCTTGCGGACTTTGGCATCGACCGTGTCTTTGATGTTGATATAAAACCAGAATTTGTCGAATAGCTTCAGCTTCTTGATGTAATAGAGGGCAAAATCGGTCTCTTTATCGACAAGGATCTTCCCCACTTCTTTGTCCTTTTCATCCGTAACGACGATCGCCTCTACCTCTTTGCCTTCTGCTGTCTTTGCCTTGACCAAAGCCCCATAAACTTTAGCTTTGCCTAGGCCTTCCCATTCTGCGTTTTTGTCGGCGGAGGTGATTTTCAATGCCTGGAAGGCCTGCCGATCTCGCGCCGAGAGGTGATCCTCTAAGGTCACTTCTCCGGTCCGGGTGAAAATATTCCGGTATCGTCCTGCTTCTTTAATCTCTATGCTATCAGCGACGAACACCGAGGGGTCTTCTTGGAGGAGCGCGCCTTTGACTTTGACCTCCTTTCCAACAAGGACACCGGCATTCTGGCCTTCGATCTTTCCTTGAACGACAACATCAAAGCCTTTGGCTGAAGGCAGGTAAAAATATTTGCCCAACCCGACTTTCACGATCCCTTCGAATTCATTCGCTCCCCCTGGCAGCGCAACTTCCTGCTGCTGGGCTGAGGGTTGTGCGGCTTCTTGCGGAGAGGCCATGCCTGCAGCGGCCACTGTAAGGGCGAGCAAACTGAGAAGGGCAAGCCTGAATATCATTCGGAATTTGCCCTTGCCTTCCTTTGAAAATTCTTTTTGAAGAGTCATCGGTCATACCTCCAAACTTTAGTCAGACGACAGAACCAATAAATAGCAGCAAATTTAGGATATTTTATACCACCGAAAAAAAGAAAAGTAAAGAGAAAATTATCCCGCGCAGATAGGAGAATTTTCTATTTAATTGTCCTTCTTCACCACTTTTCCGGAAGGAGCGTGGGACGGGGATGACGATCTGGGAGTGGATGAGTGGCTTGGAGCAGAGCGAGAAAAAGAAGGAGCAGAAAAGCCGGAACTTCTCGAAGGGGACGACGCTTTGGGTGCTGAGAATATAGACCTCGACGGGGCGGAGAAAGAGTTTCCTCCCGCGTAACTTTCCCTGCGCGGGATCGAAGGAGACCTGAAGACAGGAGCCTCGCGCAGAGAACTTTTGGGGGAGCCAAGCCCGGAGGAACCTAAGCGGGAAATGCCGGTATTCGGAGAATAGACCCGTGGACTCTCCCTCTTCTCAAGTGACGGCCTCCGCTCAGATGGGGAAACCTGCGGAGAAGAAGAATAAGATTTGATGCCCGAGCGAGAAGAAATGTCGGGCTTTATGTTTCTCGGCTCCGAGAAGGCAGCGCCAGTGGACCGGCGCACCGATTTCGGCTCTGATTTTAAGGAAGGATAGGCCGCAACTCCCTGGCTGCCGGTTTGGCTGCGAGAGGAGAACTTCTGATTCGAACCAGCCGGGCTTTCGCTTGGCGTCATTCGATCCTTCCCCAGAGAAGAGCTTCTCGTAATCCGGGAAGGCGCCTCCACTCCCGAAGCGCCCGCGCTCCTTCCTGACGGCCTTATCTGGGGTTGGGAAAGAGCTTTGGAAGGAGATGTTACCCGCAAACCCGAACGGTTTATGACCGGCTTGATATCGGGCTGCTTCGCTTGGAGATTGATCTGTCCGAGCCGGGAGGCTTCAACATGGCTCAGAGCCACGTTGGAAACTCGGGGAGACTGGAGCTGGTTCTTGTGGACAACAGTCAAAGCCCGGGAACCGGTGGGGTAGTGGGGCCCATAATAGCGGTCGTAAAAATAGTTGTTGACGATTACAACAGGGCGGTTATACCAGCTGAGCGGGCACCAGCCGACGTAATCATATCCATGATACCAGTGGACCCAAGCCGGTCCCCAATGATAGGTGGGGATCCAGTACCAGCCCAGTCCCAGCCTCCAATGCCATCGGCCGTAATGGTAAACACACCAGCCCCAGGGCTCATTAGAAACCCAGGTCCAGCCGATGACAGGATACCAGAGCCATCTTCCGTAATAATAGGGCCTCCAATCCGTATAATACGTGGAGGGCACCCAGACGTACCCGTAAGGCCTTTCGTAGACCCAATTCCCATTGGAGGCGAGCTCATATTCGTAGTCATCGAGCTCGGAGGGCAAATAGCGCTTTGAGACATATTGTTTCTGCAGAGAATCCCGGTCCTCATTCCAATAGTCAAAATCATCCCGGCTGTAAGAGAGAGAGGCCTGAGAACCCAGATGTCCGTTAGAGGCCAAGAGCCTCGCCCGGCTGCCCACGAGTCGAGACCCATCCTCGCCCGCTGCTTCCACAGAACCCTCGAGGACCGTGAGCTCGCTCTGGCCGCTTCCTCGCATATCAAACCGGTAAAGCCCTTCCTCCAAGATATAGAACGACGCATCAGGGGTGTGCACCTCAAAGTTCTTCTCTTCCTCCAAGTAGCTGACTCTGAGATAAATATTTCCGGCAAGCAGGTGCAGTCTGATCCGGTTATCCCCTTGCCTTGGCAGGTTGGCGAATTCAACCTCCGTGTTGTCGTCGAGCCGAAGATAGTTTTTCTTCCCGAAATGAATTTCAGCTCTCCCAGCTCTTGTCCCGAGCTTATCCCCCTCCACAAGAGCCAGGTTGACCACGCCTTGCTCGGACCCGAGGTCTTCAGCCCTCTGGACAACAACATCGCCTTTGACATAACTCAAGCGCGCATAACTATAGCTATAATATCCTTCCTCTTCAGCGGAGAGGATGAAAGGCAAGAAAAAAGCCACTGCCGTGAAGACCATGGCTGTTTTTTTCATTTTTTTTCTCCTTCCCAGACAGCATAAAAGCAAATCTCGTGCCAAGTGAATCCCCTGGGGAAAAAGGAGAAGGCAGGAAAAAACTGTCCTGGATTAAGGACAGGTGACAATGAAGGGGGTCACTCGCCTGAGGAAAAAAGGGAATTTAGGAGTCCCACGCAGGAGGAAAGCGGGATAAAACCTAAAAAAGGGATTTGAAGAATCAAACCCCTTTTTCAAAAGAAAATTTTTCTTACCAGCGGCGCCACATCCTGTTCATCGGGCCTGACCGCCAAAAATTCCCCCTGCCCCAGCGAGGACTCATCCAGCCGCGGCCATAAAAGCCGCCTCTGCCCATGAAACGGCCCATCCCGGCTCCTCTCCAGTCCATCATTCTGCCTTTGAATTTCTCCAGCTTCTCCAGCTGCTCGGGAGTGAAGATTTTTTTCATTTCCCTAACATTCCGAAGAGAGCTTTTGAGTTGCGCGCTCTTGAGCTTGCTCATCTCATCGATGAGGCCCTCGATTTTTTTCTCATCGGCCTGAGGCGCCTTCATCGACTCACGGAGATCGGACTGGAGTTTTCTCATCCGGTCAAAAAATGTCCGTCGTTCCTCCTGTCTCGCTTTCCTGAATTCATCCAGGTTCGTCTTTTGCTCTGGAGTCAGGTTCAGGTATTCCTCCATTCTCGAGCCTGGGCGCTCCGTCTGGGCGGAAATCAGGGAAGGATAGCAAGCAAAAAGAATAACACAGCCGATCAAAGCACTCGGGATAATATTCCGTCTCATTTTTCTTCTCCTTAATCTCATCTCACTTTTTTAGACAACGAAAAGAGAAAATCCTTGGCGTTCTGATTCTCTGAGGGGAACAATCAGACCTCCCAGGCTTCAAGACCGGTTGCAGAGAGCGAGGCAGGAAGAGGCCTGATGCCCTTTCCCAGGGCGACAATCTCTCGAAGCATTTTTCTTTTGGCACTGTCGTCTCTGTTGGCCAAGATCGCGAGCGATCCACCCTTGCCGCCCGCGCCATTGACTTTCCAGCCCGAAGCCTTGTATTTCTTGGCTATGGCGACGACAGCGTCCGCTTCCTTGGAGACGAGCTCTCGGAAGAGATCTCTCTGGCATTCGTTGTTCTCCACCATCACCTCTCCATAGGATTCTAAATCGCCGTCCAGCAGATGAGCCTTAGCTGTGACCGGCAACTGCTTCATCCTCTCGAGAGTCTTCCATTCCGGCCCTCTTGTCCCCAGCCGAGCGATGACTTGCTCATGAATAGCGGAAGAAAGGTGAGGCTTGCCCAGATAGACCAGACAGAGCCTGCGGTCAAGCTCTTCCCAAATCCTGGGCTCGAGCGCTATTTTTTCCACGCAAGCCTGGGGATAGCGGTACATGTGGATGAAACAGACACCGCCGTAAGCGGCGCAAATTTGGTCCTGAATGCCGCTTTGTTGTTTCAGGTCTTCTGTCTCCACTCGGTGAGCCAGAGAGACAATATCTTTGAGCGCGAAGGTTTTCTCCTTCAGGAAGGTCAACGCTCCAAGCAGAGCCACACAAACCGAGGCCGATGTTCCCGTGGAAATGCCTGCGGGCACAGGCGAAAAAAGATTGATCTCGAGCTTGAGACGCTCGGGGAGAGGAATTCTGGCAATGATGTGCTGAAGAAACGGATGGGGAGAGCGGGAAGGCTTTTCCGGGTTCACCCAGAAGCTCTCGCCGTAGTTTTCCGTGTGCACGAGAACCCTCTTTTTTCGTCCCTCTTTGTTCTCGAAGGCTTTGACCTGAACCTCGACGGGCGGGGCAATGGCCAAATTCAATACCCAACCTTCCTCAGCAAACCAGGTATCTGTCCATCCTCCGATATCGTTCACCCGGAGAGGCGACCGGGCATGGACGAGCCTCCGGTATCTTGCTGCCTCGCTGCCGCCTGCCTCCATGTATTTTTCTCCTTATGAGTCCCGCCGGTAGCGTATTTGATCCAAGCTTACCGCGACGACGATGATAAAGCCGATGATGATCTCCTGGATATAGTTGGGCCAGCCCATCATCGTGCAGCCGTTCCTGAGGAAAGCCATGATGAAAACGCCGATCATCGAACCGAGAATGCTTCCCTGCCCTCCGCTCAGGCTTCCGCCGCCGATGACTACCGAAGCGATGATGTCGAGCTCCAAGCCCACGGCCACGGTCGGGTCGCCCACGGTCAGCCTCGAAAACGCCATCACGCCGCTCAGCCCGCAGAAAAGACCCGCCAAGGTGTAGATGATGATTTTGGTCCTCTTTGTCCGGATGCCGCAGAGGCGGGCGGTGGCTTCATTCGAGCCGATGGCAAAAACATGCCTCCCGAAAACCGTGTAGCGCAAAACCACTGCCATGACCACAGCGAGAAGAATCATAAGCCAGACGCCGGGCGCCAAAAGCAGCCAGGAAGGCTGTGGGCTCCTGGCCATCAACTCATTGACCCAGGTGATAGGAGCGTCGATCTTTTGGTTTCCGGCCATCCATTTGGCCGCGCCCCGGGCAATCCCAAGCATCCCCAGGGTAACGATGAAGGGGACCAGCCGCAGCGACGTGATGAGAGCCCCGTTGATCAGGCCGACCAATCCTCCGGTCAGAATTCCTGCAAGCAAGCCGACCCAAGGAGGCAGTCCGGCGTTGATGGCAAAAGCGATGACGCAGCTCGAAAGAGCGATGTTGGACGCAGCGGAAAGGTCAATCCCGCCGCTGATGATGACGAAGGTCATCCCCAAGGCGCCCAAGGCGACGATCACGGACTGCGTCGCTACGCTCTTGAAATTGCCGAGGCGGAGAAAACGCTCCTGGACTTGAGGGAGCAGCGAGAAGATGAGGATGACGAGAAGAAGGCCCAGGAAAGGCCCCAAGAAATTGATCAAGACCCGGATTCTTTTGCTGCCTCGCCTCTCTTCTTTCATGCAGATTTCCCTATGCCGAAACTCCAGACGCCCGTCCTGTTGTCGCTGCAGCCAGCAGGTTTTCATCATCCCATTCGGCGGCTAGCCGTACAGCGACAAGCTGGCCGCGATGGAAAACAGCGATCCTATCGCAAACTCCCAAGAGCTCGGGAAAATAGGAGCTGACAAAGAGGATGGCTTTCCCTTGCGCAGCCAGCTCACCCATCCATTCATAGATTTGCGACTTGCTGATGATATCGATGCCCCGGGTGGGTTCGTCCAAAAGAAAGACATCCGCTTTCTGATGCAGAAGGCGGGCTAAAGCGACCTTCTGCTGGTTTCCTCCAGAAAGACTGAGGACAGGTTGTTTTGCACTTTGAGCCTTGATTTTCAGCCTCTGGATCCAATCCCAGCCAGCCTTCCTTTGTTGTTTGACGCGCAGAAAGCCGAACCGGACGTAGGGAGAGAAATAGCTCAGGGTGAGATTGTCGCTAATAGATTGACTTAGGGCCAGCCCTTCCCCCTGCCTGTCTTCGCTCAGAAACCCAAGGCCTTTATCAATCCTTTGACGAACGCCTCCAACGAGGACCTCTTCAGGACCGACCTTGACAAACCCGCCTTCCAAGGTGTCGAGCCCGAAAATAGTCCGCAAAAATTCTGTCCTTCCCGAGCCCACCAACCCCGCTACCCCCAGGACCTCGCCGCGGCGCAGGACCAGGTCGACTTCGGCCAACATTTTTTTCCCTTTTAACTTTGCCACCTCGAGAGCCAACTCGCCGATCTGATGTTCAACACGGGGAAACATCTGCTTCACCTCCCCGCCGACCATCATCTGGATGATCTTGTCCAGGGAGGTTTCCTCCATTTTCCCTGAGCCGACCTTCTTCCCATCCCGAAGCACGGTAAAGCGGTCTGCGACTTGTTGGACCTCCTCCAAAAAATGGCTGATGTAGATAATGCTGACACCCTGGGATCTGAGGCGTTTGATGATCTCGAAGAGGCGCTGGCTGTCCTCACCGGAGAGGGAGCTTGTCGGCTCGTCCATGACAAGAATCTTGGCTTTCTCCAGCAGAGCGCGGGCTATTTCGACGATTTGCCGTGCCGCCATGCTCAATTGTCTCACGGGAATATCGAGCGAGATCTCGGCATGATGGACCAGGCTCAAAGCTTCGCGAACTTTTTCCCG
The DNA here is from genome assembly GCA_964551885.1 of uncultured Eubacteriales bacterium. Lineage (GTDB taxonomy): Bacteria > Acidobacteriota > Aminicenantia > Aminicenantales > UBA8522 > CAZKEW01. The sequence goes on along the minus strand of CAZKEW010000006.1, from coordinate 2,089 downwards.
CATCTTCTGACGCTCGAGAAAACCCCAGGTGTGCCATTCGCGGCCGAGCATGATGTTTTCTTCAACAGAAAGGTGGGGCGCCAGGTTGAGCTCCTGGTAAATGACAGAGATGCCCGTTCTCCGGCTTTCTAAGGGGCTCGACGGCGAATAGCAGGACTCCTCAAGATGCATCGTTCCTTTATCCGGTTTAATGGCTCCGCTGAGGACTTTTATCAAGGTGCTCTTGCCGGCGCCGTTTTCTCCGAGCAAGGCATGGACTTCCCCTTTTTCGAGGTCGAAGTCAACGCTGTCCAGGGCACAAGTGGCGCCAAAATGCTTGGTGATGTTTTCCATGAGGAGGAGGGGCATCGACTGACTTTGTCCCATGAACTCAGATATTCGGATATTTGGAAAAATCGGGAAGGAGAAGCGACTTAATCTCCGGGTCATCCATATTTTCCTTAGTGGCGAGATAGACACCCGTATCGACTTTCTTCTCAATGGCCTGACCGCGTAGGTGAAGCACCATCTGCTTGACTCCGAGATAGCCTATCTTGACCGGGTTCTGAAGGACAAGCCCATGAATGTGTCCATCTCTTAACCCCTGGACGAGCTTGGGAGAGCTGTCGAACCCGATAAAAATGACCTTCCCCACGAGTCCGGCTTCCTGGAGGGCCCGGAGCGTCCCAAAAGTGCTGGACTCATTCGGGCAAAAAATTCCAGCCACATCGGGAAAACGGCTGATAAGGTTTTCCGCCAGTTGATAAGCGCTTTCGGTTGTGGGGCCGGCATACTGATCCTGGACAAGAACGGAAATGGCAGGACCTTCCGCTTTTAAAGTATCTAAGAATCCTTGCTCCCTCTCTGTGGTGCTCGCGGAGCCCACCTGGTAACGGATGAGAAAAATTTTCCCTTGGCCCTGGAGAAGTTCGATCAGCTTTTTTGCCCCTAGCACACCGCCTTTGTAGTTATCTGTGGCCACATAGCTGATGTAGTCGCTTCCTTGAAGCCCCGAATCGATGATCACCACGGGGATGTCTTCCTGGACCGCATCCCGGACAGGGCGACAGAGGGCTCTCTCATCGAGAGGAGCCAGGACAATTCCATCTACGCCCCGGCTCACAAAGTCTTCGACAACGGTGATCTGCTGGGCTCGGTCGTCTTCTTTCTGCGGCCCTTTCCAGATGACCTCGACGCCAAACTCTTCCGCAGCCATAACAGCGCCCATGTGGATGGATTTCCAGAATTCGTGAGTCGTCCCTTTCGGGATAACGGCGATTTCGAGCTTGGCCGGTTTTTTTTGGGCGGCTTCCTTCTTGCCTTTTTCGGCGCAACCCGAAAAAAGAAACAAGACTGAAAGAAAACAAACGGGGATCGGAAACCGCGTTTTCATGCTAAGAGTATACAGAGAAGAAAAAAATCAGTCAATTAAGAGAGGGGACGGTTCTCTCTGAGAACCGTCCCCAGGTTGGGCGGACAAATAAGGTGCGTTTTCACGCCCTTCGTCTGTATCTTGGAGAAATGACTCAGGCTTTCTTCAGGATGGGCATTCCTGTCTTGGCTGTTTCAATTGCCTTATAGCCTGCAGGAACGGCGTCCATGGCGCCGGGTCTGATGTCGCGAGCAAAAAAGTAGATGACCTGGTTCCGGCCGCCTTTGAGAATCACGTTCTTCGAGTGCAGATAGTACTTCACCCCTTTTTTGTTTGTGAATTCATAAGCCATATTAATACCTCCAATTTGAATTCGTTAAAACACGAAGCTCAAGCTGATTCCTAAGAGATGGGCGCTCGTCTTATAGGTGCCCTCGCCGAGGTTAATCGGGCCGACTTGATAAGCAGGGATAGACCTGTTGGGGGCTGTCCTGTCGGAAAACATTTCACCCTGGTAAGCAGCGTCCAAGACAAAATTTCCAAATCTGTAGCCGAACCCAAGAGTAAATGCGACGCGATCGGCATCCGGGAGCAACGGGTCCATTGATTCAAGAGGTTGAGGAGTCTGGTCATACAGGATTCCGCCCCTCAAAGCAAATTTTTCGCTGACCATATACTGGAGTCCGCCGCGGAAGGTGAAAGAATCCTTCCAATCTTGCAGCACTTCCATTTCTTCAA
>CAZKEW010000005.1:0-26764 GCA_964551885.1 uncultured Eubacteriales bacterium | reverse complement strand
GATTTGAGCAATGCCCGGATTTCCGAGCTCAGGGCCATCGTGGATTACAATATTTCTTTGGCCAACATGGAAAAAGCGATGGGCACAAGCTTGGAGACCAAGAATATAAACATTTCCCAGATCTCGAAAAGCTGACATCCCATCAACAGGATTGTTTTCTCGGTTGATTTGTGATGGCGTGGAATAATGCGTTTTAAAACAGGAGAAAAAAGACGGTTTCTGCTTCTTATCCTCGGCCTTCTCTGGTTGTGCCTTTCCTTTGCCTTTGCTAAGGGCAATAAAAGCAATAAAGGCAATCAAGAGAACTACTTAGCGAACCTTCCTGAATTCTCTTCGCCGCCCAAGATTGACGGCATCCTTGATAACCCCGAATGGGAGCAAGGGCTGGCGATTGAAACATTCACTCAATTCGAACCCCTGGAGGGAAGCGTGCCTTCGGAAAAAACGAAGGCTTATCTCGGCTATGATGAGAATAATCTTTATGTCGCTTTCCGCTGCTTTGACTCCAACCCCAAAGCGATCCGGGCCTGCTTGACCCAGAGAGATAAATCAACTGGCGACGACGAAGTCACAATTTATCTGGATACGTTCAACGACAAAAAACGAGCTTTTGTTTTCCAGGTAAACCCGTGCGGCATCCAGAACGACGGCATCTTCACAGAGGGGACAGGCCGGCGCCGCGGCGGCGGGCGTGGGAGCGGCGGGTTCGAGCGGTTCGACCGCAGCTGGGACACGTATTTCCTGGCCGACGCCTGCATGGACGAAGAAGGCTACACCGTGGAGATGGCGATTCCTTTTAAGAGCTTGCGGTTTCCGAACTCAAACACCCAGAGATGGGGCATCAAGTTTGTGAGGTCGATCAGACGGAAGAATGAAGAAATCTATTGGCCCCCCCACACGCGCGATGTCAACGGATTTTTGGTCCAAGCCGGCACAATGGAGATCAACGGCTCTATCGAGAAGGGCAAGAACATCGAAATCATGCCTACCCTCACCGGCCTTAAGCAATCCGGACTAAAGTTTGACCCGGAGGCAGGCCTGAACTTCAAGTGGGGCGTGACCTCGGACATGACGTTTGACGCCGCCTATAACCCCGATTTCAGCCAGGTGGAAGCCGATATGCCCCAGATCGATGTCAACCAGCGTTATCCGCTTTATTATCCGGAGAAGAGGCCTTTCTTTTTGGAAGGAAAGGATTATTTTGACACTCCTTTCGAGATTGTTTACACCAGAAAAATTGCCAATCCGCAGTGGGGACTCAAGCTGACCGGAAAGACAAAGGGGACGACGGTCGGCTTCCTCAGTTCTCTGGACCAGAACCCGTTTGGGATTGAAATCCCCAATGCCCCGTATGATTTTTCTGAAGGATCATTTCAAGGCCTGGCGAATGTCTTTCGGTTGAAGAAGGACTTTTTTTCGGAATCTTATTTAGGCATCATCGCCACGGATAAAGAAATCGGAACATCATGGGGAAACCTGACGAGCGATTACAACAGGGTGGCAGGGGTGGACGGCCATTTCAAATTCCTGAATTATAACCGTTTCTCGTTCCAGGCGGTCGGCTCTGTGACGAGAGTAGGGACAGAGAAGACAGGTTTTGTCCCTGCTTATACCTTAGGGTTCAGCCATAACTCCAGGCACCTCCAGCTCTCCGCCGACTGGACAAGCATTCCGCCTGATTTTGAAGCCTCTTTGGGCTTTTTCCGACGGAAGGATATCCGTTTTTTTAGCTCCCGCGCCGGATATGCTTTTCTCCCCCAGAATGATCTCATCATCTCTATCCGGCCTTCAGTGGAGTACCGCAGGATCTACGATTTTAATAATACCTTGACCGACGACGAATACTCGGCCACTCTTTTTGTGAGCGGATGGCGCCAGACGCATATGTTTGTCAACTACTCTTCGGGGCTGGAGAGGTATAACGGCGTTAATTTCTATCCCCGGCAATTCATGGCCAGTGTCGGCTCTGAGCCGCTCTCCTGGCTCAGCGGGAATGTCAGGTTTTCCGTGGGTGACGGCATTTATTATTCCGATGACCCTTATCTTGGGTATGAGACGGGGTTGAGCGCACGGGTCACGCTCCGGCCTTTCTCCAACCTTAATATTTCCTATGATTTCCAGAACGACAAATTCTATAAGGAGAAGAGAGGGGAAAACGTCTACAAGATCAACATCATCTCCCAGCGCATTAATTACCAGGTTTCCCGCCCTCTCTCGCTGAGGCTGATTACCGATTACAATGACTATGACAAAGAGCTTTACCTCAGCTTCCTCCTCAGTTACGAATACCGGCCGGGAACGGTCTTCTATTTCGGCGTGGATGATAACCGAGCCAAAGACGAGAAAGGAATTTTCCGGGGCACAGGCCGCTACTACTTTATCAAATTCTCCTATTGGTGGAGAGTGTAGATAAGACATGGATGCCCGCAAGAAACTGCCCTTCTTGGCGGTCTTTCTCATCCTGGTTTTCTGCGCCCCGCCGCGCGAAGGAGTGATTATCCTCTGCGCCGGAGACAGCATCACCGACTCCGAATATCCCCGGCATCTTCATCGTTTGTTCAGCCGAGAAGGCCGCCGCGCTCGAGTCCTGAATTACGGACGCTCGGGAAATACTTCAGGAGAATACCTGCGTTTCCTGGGGAAGCGGAAGTCCAGCCTGGCCCAAGAACATCCGGATTTCGTCCTTCTTCAACTCGGGACGAATGATGTGCGCGTGGACAGCGACTTCACTCCTGCGGAAGACTACGCCCGCAACATGAAAGCGATCATCGCCATTTTTAACGAATTCCGCAACCGCAAAGGAGAGAAAACCCGGATTCTCATCGCGACGATCCAGCCTCTTCCAGAAGACATTTCTTCCCCTTTTAGTCCTCAATCCCGAGAGAGGGTCATCCAGGAAATAAACCCTCTCGTTCGGAAGATCGCTGCTGAAGAGAAAGTCGTCTTGGTGGACAACTATTCGCTTTTTTCGAAGTCGCTGCGGCTCCTTTCCGGAGTCCATCCTACAAGTCAAGGGTACAAGCTGTTGGCTCAGAATTGGCATGATGCCTTGAAACCGCTTTTAGAGAAATAGGCAAACTTTGTTGAACTTTTTCCTGAAACGTGTTAATATAATAAAAAACAAAGAATCCCAAATTTATTCCTAGAGGTGGAGAAGTCTTATGAACAGAAAACTTATCCGGCCTAACTTGGCTGAAATCAAAGACAAGATGAACCGCGAGCGCGAGTCAGAGAAAAGGAAGGTCCACCCGTCTTATGAAACCCATGCCGAGAACTATTACTTTCTCAAGCAGATGAACAAAAAGACGCGGATGGCCGTGGCCTTTGCTGATGGTGAAGTCATCCAGGGATATATCGAATGGTATGACAGGAACTGCTTCAAGCTCAACAGAGAAGACGCGCCCAACCTGCTCGTTTATAAGACCAACATCAAGTACCTTTACAAGGTGGAAGCCGTCAAGGAAGAGGAAGAGACAAAGAAGAAGCTCAAATGAGCCTTCCAAAGATCGGGATCACCCTCGGGGATCCCGGGGGGATCGGGCCTGAAATCGTCTTCAAAGCTTTCTCCGGGAATTTTGTCCTTCCCAAAGCAGACTACATTCTTTTCGGGTCCTCTCGTGTGCTGAGGGAGGAAGAAAAGACCTTAGGCATTCGCCTCCCTTTTGGGTCCTTAAAGACCAAAAAAAAATCAACCGCGGGAACCCTCTCCCTCCGGGAGGTGAACGGTCCGCTTAGGGATATCAAGAAGGGAGGCCCGCTTCCGGAAAACGGGTTGGCGTCCTTCAGGTTTTTCGAGGCTGCTGTTGCGGATGCCAGACAAGGAGTCCTTCAAGGGGTCGTCACAGCCCCGATTGCCAAACAATCCTGGGCGTTGGCCGGCCTTAACTGGCGCGGGCATACAGATTTCCTTAGCCAGTTCTACCCAGAAGTAATCATGGCTTTCTGGTCGGAAAAGATAAAAGTTGCCCTTTTGAGCCATCATGTTTCCTTGAAAGAGGCTCTCGAAAAAGTCACCCGAGAGAATCTGCGCTCTTTTTTTCTTCGCCTCTATCAGGGTTTGGAAAGGATGCGGCCAGGGGGATTTGAGTTTTTCGTTTCAGGGCTGAACCCGCATGCGGGAGAGGAAGGGCTTCTCGGCGGCGAAGAAATCGAGGAGATCATTCCTGCCGTCGAGGAGGCCAGGAAAAGCGGCCTAAGAATCAGCGGGCCCTATCCGCCTGACGTTGTTTTCCGGAAAGCTCTGGGCCGGGATGATAAAATTGTCATCGCCCTCTACCACGACCAGGGCCTCATCGCGTTCAAGCTCGAAGCCTTTGACAAGGGGGTCAACCTGAGCGTGGGCCTTCCTTTCGTCCGCACTTCTCCTGACCATGGCACAGCTTTTGATATCGCCGGGAAAAATGCGGCCTCTCCCCTCAGCCTTATCGAGGCCATAAAGTTGGCCGTTGAACTATCTCCACCGCCTTTTTAGTTCCGCTTGAACCTCCCTCTTGAGCTCTCTTTCTTTGATCGCCTCTTTCTTCTGGTAGGTCCTTTTCCCCTTGGCCAGGGAGATTTCGACCTTGACTTTCCCCTTTTCGTTGAGCATCACTTTGGTGGGGATAAGGGTGAAGCCTTTTTCTTTGATCTTCCCGATGAGCCGCTTGATTTCCCGGCGGTGGAGGAGGAGCTTCCTCTCCCGCAGCGGCTCGTGATTGAACCTGTTGGCCGGCTCGTAAGGGCTGATGTGAGAGTTGAGCAGAAAGACCTCGCCGCCTTTCACCTCCGCATGACTGTCTTTTAAGCTTATCCGTCCTTCCCTGATCGATTTCACTTCGCTTCCCAGGAGCGCGATTCCCGCCTCGAAGCTTTCCACGATTTCGTAATTATGGTAGGCCGCTTTATTGGAGGCGATGATCTTCATGGTTTTTCTCAGATTTCTCAGGGTTCAGGATGATGCGGACCAGGCTGATGTGACGCTTGTTCATTTTTTCCACGATAAACTGATTTCCCTTGTGCTCCAGCGCGTCATGCTCATGGGGGATCTTTCCGAATTTATAGAAAAGGAACCCTGCGAGCGTGGTGAACTCGCTTGTCTGCGGGATCTCGAGAGGAAGCCTCTGGCACAGCTCTTTGATCGAGGCGTTCCCTTTGACAATATAGATGTTTTTTCCTTCCGGATGGAACCATTCTTCGGCCTTTTCATCGTATTCGTCCCGAATCTCGCCGACAATCTCTTCGATGATGTCCTCCAGGGTGACGATCCCTTCCAGGGTGCCGAATTCGTCCACCACAAAAGCCAGATGAACTGCGTTCTCCTGCATCTGGACGAGCACTTTTTCAATCGAACCCGATTCCGGGACAAAGAAGGGCTGACGGAGAAGTTTTTTGATATCAAATTCTTTATTATCAACAAGATAAGGGATGATGTCCTTGGTGTAAATAAGGCCCTCGATGTTGTCGAGCCTGCCTCGGTACACAGGAAGCCGGGAGTATTCTGTTGAGAGAACAGTGTCCAGGATCTGCTGGCAAGTGGAGCCGATTTCAATGGCCCGCAGATCAGGCCTCGGGACCATGATTTCCTTGACCGGCCGCTCCCCGATGTCCAGCACTCCGCCGATCATTCTTTTGCGGAGGGACGACATTCCTTTGATCCCTTTTGTCAGCAACAACTTGATCTCTTCTTCGTTCAAGCTGCTTGCGTGGCTTCCTCCCTTCCCGGGGGAGCTCCGGAAGATGAGCCGGGAAAAGAAGGTAAAAGCTTTAACCAAAGGATAAAAGAGAATGACAAAAAAGCGAAGAGGCTGGATGACAAGAAGGGAAACTTTCACGGGGTGGTAAGCCGCAAAGGTTTTGGGATTAATCTCGCTGAAAATAAGGATCAGGAGAGTTGTGGTTAACGTGGCTAACATAGCGGCTTGTTTTCTGTCCGGAATTAGAGACAAAAAAAAGAGCGTAGCGATAGAAGCGGCTGCGATATTGACGAGGTTGTTTCCGATGAGGATGACGGCGAGCAGTTGATCCACCCTGGCCAACAGGCGCTTGATAAGCTTGGCTCTTCGGGAGCCTTTTTTCTCTAAGAAATCGAGGGTATAAGGATTGCAGGAAATCAGAGCTGTTTCAGAAGCAGAGAAGAAAGCGCTTAAAAGCAAAAAAAGGATAAAGAGTAATATGGAGGTTAAGGCCATCTCGGAAAAATCAATACTCTATGTGGGGCTTGACACCCTTGAAGCACAGGGAAAGGGTATCGCTGATTCTTTGCTCAATTTTTGAGAGCGGAAGTGAAGAGACTTCGGAGATTTCGGCGACCAGGAGTTCCCTCGCTTTTTCCAGCATCTTTTTTTCCCGAAAAGACAGGGCCTTGGTAAGGCTGAGGTAGTAAAGGCTTTTCAGGACAGAGGCCATATCGAAGATTGCCCCGGAGCGCATCAAGTTGACATGCTCCTTGTATCTCCCCTTCCAGTCTGTGGTCACGTCCACGCGCCGTTTTTTCAAGAACTTAAAGATTTCCTCGACAGAGTCCTCCGAAAGCGGCTTGCGGATGCCGATCTCGTCGGTGTTTGAGCAGGGGACCAGGACAAGGGTGTTATTGGCGAGAATCCTCACATGGTAGACCCTGAAATTTTCGCCATAGAGGTTTTCTTGCTGGATGTCCTCGATAACGGCGAGTCCTTGATTGGGATAGATGATCCTATCCCCAATCTTAAATGAATTCATTGTTAAAATTATAGCCGAATTCCCCCTTAGAGTCAATAAATATTGTTCTCTCCAGCCAGAGGAAGCATCTCAAATTCCGTGATAATCAAGCAGTCTTGTGAGATGGATCCTGTCGCGGCGCGTCTCCGTCCGTCCTCGCTAAAGACCCCCCCACCCGCCACCGACAATTCCGGAGACACTTACAGGTTTTTATGGCCCCCCTTGATTGCTCAAGGGGGGTAGGGGGGATTAATACCGTAAAATCAAAGTCTTTGATAGTGTCTCCGCGGTTTGTTCGCTGCGGGCGTTGCGGGGACTGGCGCCGCGCCGCCCATCGAAGTCTGTAGCCATCACGGAATTTGGGATGCTTACCCGGCCAGATTCCAGCTTGACAGACAGGTCAGGCTTTATTAACATAGTTTTTCCAATGTGAGTTGAAACCATGAAGAGAACGTTCCAGCCAAACAAAAGAAGAAGGAAAAAGACCCATGGCTTCCGCGTCAGGATGAAGACCAAGGGCGGCCAGAAAGTCATCAAGAACAGACGAACGAAAGGCAGAAAAAGAATTGCGGTTGGATGAGAGAAAGCCTGGCTCCTCAAGAGAGGATTAGAAAGAAGAAAGATTTTTTAATTCTCTATAGAAAAGGTAACCGATACAAGACCAAGTACTTCAACCTCATTTACCTCTCTAATGCATTAACCTATTCCCGAATGGGTGTTGTCGCCAGTAAAAAAATCGGGAACGCCGCGACTCGGAATAAAGTCAAGCGGTGGATGAGGGAGCTGTTCCGAAGGAACAAGGATTTACTTGGGTTTCCCATGGACCTCCTCATCGTGGTCACGGCAGAGATGAGGCAGGCCGCTTGGGCGGAATTGAAAGAGCACTACCTCTTGGCGATAAACAAGATTTTCGAGAAAAGACGAGGACGATGAAAAAAGTCGCTGTGCTGGCGATCAGGCTCTACCAGTTGATTCTCTCCCCTCTTCTCGGCGGGCAATGCCGCTTCTATCCCAGTTGTTCCTCCTATACGAGAGAGGCCATCGAAAAATACGGAGTGCTCAAAGGTATCTTACTCGGGGGAAAAAGACTTCTCAAGTGCCATCCTTTCCATCCGGGTGGAGTTGATCTCATTCCTTAAAAGGACTGCGTTATGGAAAATAAAAGATTAATCTTGGCCATCGTTCTTTCCTTTGTGGTTTTAGTGCTCTACCAGGCGATTTTCATGAAAAATAAGCCGCAGCCCGGAGTTCAACCTCAGCCGCAGAAGCCGGCTGCTCAGGTTGAAGAGCAGGCCCCGAAGACGGCAGGGGAGGCATTGCCAGGGGCGCCTTCCCAAGCTTCCCAAAAGGAAGAAAGAGCTGCGGAAATGCAGAAATATGAAGAGGTTAGAGCCGAGGACGAAAAACAAGTTGTCATCGACACCCCCCTGTATCAGGCGGTTTGGAGCAACCGGGGGGCGTCGCTGCGGAGCTGGAAATTGAAGAAGCACATGAATGATCAGAAGGAAGAATTGGAGCTTGTTTCCAGCCGCGCCCGAGAGATCGGCAGGTATCCCTTCTTCCTCCAGACCCAAGATGCCGAGCTGGACAGAGCTCTGAATGACAGCCTCTTCGTGACGTCCGCTTCCCGGCTGACTCTTCGGGACGGCGAGAAAGGAGGGGTTAAATTTGAGTATTCCGATAAGAATACTGTAAAAATAGAAAAGGTCTTTGTTTTTTATGGCGGAACATATGACTTTGATGTCCGGGTCAACCTCTGGAAAGACGGGAAAAAAATAGAGCCTCGGATGATTTGGGGGCCGGGCATCGGCGACCCTGTTGTTTTGGAGAAAAAGCAGCAGTTCGGGGGCGGGAGCGGGGTGGCTGTGTTTGCGGCAAACAAGGTCTATCGGATCAATGAAAGGAAGTATAGCAGCGAGGCCAGCGCTTTCAATTTTGCCAACTGGGCCGCCTACGAGGACAATTATATGGCCGCTCTTTTCGTGACTCCGGCGCAGCAAGGAAGCGCTCTTTTTGAAAGAGAGGGCGAGGAAAAGAATTATTTTTTCTTTCTTTCGGTGAGCCTCCCGGAGAAAGCCTACATCGGGCCTAAGGAATTTGACCGGCTGAAGGAATTTGGACACTCGGCAAAAAAATTGATCAATTTTGGGTTTTTCGGCGGGATTGCCGAGATTCTTCTCATCTCCATCAAGTTCATCCATAAGTATGTTCCCAACTGGGGATTTTCCATCATTATCCTGACCTTCATCATCAAAATCATCTTTTTCCCTCTTACCTACAGTAGCATGCGCTCCATGGCCAAAATGCAGGAGCTTCAACCTAAGATCAAGGCTTTGCGGGCCAAGTACAAGAAAGCTAAGAAGGACATTGCCCAGAGGCGCCAGATGAACGAGGAGATGATGAAGCTCTACAAAGAGCACGGTATTAACCCGGCCGGAGGCTGCCTGCCCATGCTGGTTCAGATTCCTGTGTTCTGGGGATTTTTCCGACTTCTCGTCGTGGCCATCGAGCTCAGGCAGAGCCCTTTTATCCTCTGGATAAAAGACCTGACTGTTCATGACCCCTATTATGTCACGCCTGTCCTGATGGGCGTGACCCAGTTTATCCAGCAGAAGATGACACCCACAACTGCCGACCCTGCCCAGGCAAGAATAATGCTCATTATGCCTGTGGTCATGACCATCTTCTTCATGAATTTTCAGAGCGGGCTTGTTCTTTATTGGCTGACGAATAATATTCTCCAGATCGGCCAGCAATATCTCATGAACCGCATAATGGCGAAGAAAAAGAGAGAATCCCATGGAAAAAAACGAAATAAGTGAACCGACACAAGAGTTCAAGGGGAAAAACCTGGAAGAGGCCCTGGGTCAAGCCGAACATGTCCTCAAGATGCCGAGGGAAAAGTTCACCTATGAAATCGTCACAGAGAAAACCAAGCTATTCGGGATAAAGGGAAAGGAGATCGTTATCCGGGCTTGGCCGAAGAAAGAGCTGAACACGGGCCCTATCTCTGGATTCTTGGAGACGGTCCTCCCCCATCTTCCTCTTCAACTGACCTACCAAATCAAAAAAAAGAATGAGACGATTTATCTCATTTTTGACGGCGAGGATAAGAATCTGCTCCTCCGCAAAGACGGCGCTTTGCTCTTGGCCTTCCAGCATATTCTGAACAAGATTTCTCCCCATAAAGTCCAGGTTGACTGCGAGTTCTACAGGAGAAGGAAGGAAAAGAGGCTCAGGGAGTATGCCCAGCAGGTGGCCCAAGAGGTCCTCGAGACAGGAAAGAACGAGATTCTCGACCTGATGAATCCCTATGAAAGGCGGATTGTGCATATTGCCGTAAACCAGGTCCCGGGCGTCACCAGCGAGAGCAGCGGCGAAGGATTTCTGAAAAGAGTCAAGGTTTTTCCCATTAAGAGGTCTTCTGAATAAGCTCTCTGCTTCAAACGTTGCGGGGACTGGTGCCGCGCCGCCGATTGGAGCGGGGAGCGAAGCCCTTTTCAAACTCACTATTCAATCATCACGAAATTTGGAATGCTTACGTGCTTACCTCAATTGTTTACTATTTTGGGGTTCTCCTTTACAATAATTAACTCAGGAGCGCCTTGATTTTTCGTGTCCTATCGTTAATAAAGCATAGGGGACTAAGGTAAGAGTTGCCGTGATAGAGATGCTCGAGGATACAATCATTGCCATTTCGACGCCCGCAGGCTGCGGGGGTCTCGGTATCGTCCGCCTGAGCGGAGACAAGGCCGTTCCGATCGCCAAGAGGATATTCAAGCTGAGGAAGAAAACGTGGAGAGAGATTTTGCCTCAGAATCTTGTCCTTGGCGACGTCTATAATTATGAAACAAAAGAATTCATAGACGAAGGCTACTTTGCTTATTTCCCCGAACCGCATTCTTACACTCGAGAAGACTTAGTCGAGATCATCTGCCATGGAAGCCCTGTGGTCCTGGAGGAGGTGGTTCGCCTGGGGATAAAGGCCGGAGCGAGACATGCGCATCCGGGAGAATTCACGCTCCGGGCTTATTTGCGGGGGAGAATCGATGTGCTCCAGGCCGAAGCCGTCAATGACCTCATCATGGCCGCCTCCCTCAAACAGGCGAAAATTTCCTTTGGCCAGGTTCGGGGGAGGCTTTCGAAGAGGATTGATTTGCTGCGGGGCCAGATTATTCATCTGCTCTCCAAAGTGGAAGCCAGCATCGAGTTCCCTGAGGAAGGATTGGGCCTCTCCAATAAGCAAATAGATAAGAGCCTTGAATCCGTGATCTCCACCATAAAAAGGCTCATCGCCAGCTATGAAAGGGGAAGGACCCTGACCGAGGGATTAACCTTGGCCATTGTGGGCAAGGCAAACGTCGGAAAATCAACTCTTTTCAATGCGCTTCTCGACGAAGACAGGGCCATCGTCAGCCCTTATCGCGGGACAACCCGGGATTATCTTCGGGAGAGGGTCAAAATCAAGGACTCGCTCTTCCATTTGATAGATATGGCCGGGCTCGAGCGTCCATCTCATCCTGTGGAGAAAGAAGGTATAAAAAGGGGTGAGGAATTAGCTGCCCGGGCAGACGGAATCCTTCTTCTTCTCGACTCTTCCCGTCCGGAGAGCCAGGCGGACTTGAACCTGATCAGAAAATTCAAGAATAAAAAAGCTATCCTCCTATTCAATAAGTCTGACCTGCCCCAAAAGATAGACAAGGCAAGATGCCGGGATACGAACAGCGATAACCCCTGGCTCGAGATATCGGCTCTTAAAGGAACAAACCTGGACAGGCTGAAAGAGATGATTCATGACGCCTTTGTTCCGACAGAAAGCGCAGAGGAAGAGGTTATCCTCCATCTGAGGCAGAAACTCTTGCTCGAGCAAACTGTGGACGCCCTCAATACGGCCTTGAATCTCCTGAAACAAGGGCATTCGGAGGAAGTCTGCGCAGAGGAAATTCGCCGAGGGCTGCCTTTTATCGGGCAGTTGACAGGGGAGATCAAGGTGGATGAGGTCATCGATAATATTTTCAGCCGCTTTTGTGTCGGAAAATGAAAAAACGAGCCTTTTCAGCCGATGAATACGATGTTATTGTGGTCGGGGCCGGCCATGCCGGCTGCGAGGCGGCTTGCGCTGCCAGCAAAATGGGGCTGAAGACCCTCCTCGTAACCATTCACCTGGAAACAATCGCTCAAATGTCCTGCAACCCTGCCGTCGGCGGGTTAGCCAAAGGCCATCTCGTCCGGGAAATCGATGCCTTGGGCGGGTTGATGGGGCTTCTGGCGGACGAGACAGGGATTCAGTTCAGGTTGCTCAACCGAAGCCGGGGCGGAGCTGTCCAAGCTCCCAGGGCTCAGTGCGATAAAGCCCTTTACCGGCTGACCATGAAAAAATGGCTGGAGGACACTCCGAACCTCACTGTTTTTCAGGGGATTGTGACTGACGTGCTTGTTGCTAACGGCAAAACGCAAGGAGTAAGGACTCTTGACGGGAACTGCCTTTATGGCAAGGCGATTATTATTTCCCCAGGGACCTTTCTAAACGGTCTTATTCATATGGGCTTGCATTCGTATTCCGCGGGGAGGGCCAACGAGCCTGCCGCCTCTGCCCTGAGCGAGAGCCTAAGGAGATTAGGGCTCAAGATGTTCCGGCTGAAAACCGGGACACCGATGAGGCTGGATAAACACACTATCGACTGGAGCGTCTTCACTCCTCAGCAAGGGGATGGTGTGCCTGTCCCCTTCTCCTTCCGGACGCGCCGCCATCTCGAGAACAAGATTGTCTGCTACCTTGGGCACACGAATTCCAAGACCCATGAAGTCATCCGGAGAAACTTGGACAAATCTCCCCTTTACAGCGGGATCATCACAGGCATTGGCCCGCGCTATTGTCCTTCGATCGAGGATAAGGTGGTCAAATTTCCTCATCATCCGCGGCACCAGTTCTTTCTCGAGCCGGAAGGGTTAGACACCTCTGAAATCTATGTCAACGGCCTTTCCTCAAGCCTTCCGTATGAAGTCCAAACAGAGATTTTGCGAAGCATTCCCGGGCTTGATAAAGCAAAGATTCTCCGGCCTGCCTATGGGATCGAATACGACGCCGTCTCCCCCACAGAATTGCGGCCTACCCTAGAAGTCCAGAAAATTGAGAATCTCTTCCTTGCTGGCCAGATCAATGGAACCTCGGGCTATGAAGAAGCCGCTGCCCAGGGAATTATGGCCGGAATCAACGCGGCCCTCAAACTGAGAAGAAAAAAACCTTTCGTCCTGGGCAGGGATGAAGCCTATATCGGGGTTCTCATAGATGACCTGGTCACGAAGGGAGTCGAAGAGCCTTACCGCCTCTTTACATCCCGCGCTGAATACAGGCTTAATCTTCGTATGGATAACGCCGACCAGAGGCTGACCAGATACGGTTATCAGTTGGGACTTATCGGAGAGGAAGATTATCAAACCTTTTTGGAGAAGCAAGAGAGGATCAAGAAAGCGATGCTGTTTCTCCAAAATGAGAAGATCAGGCTTGAAAACGCCGAAAAAATTTCGCTGAAGGATTGGCTAAAAAAACCTCATATCAAATGGCAAAATGTGTTAGAATATAAAAAAATTTCTGTGCCCCTTACGGATGAGGAGATAAGGTGCATCGAATCAGAGGTCAAATACGAGGGTTACCTACGCCGGCAAGAGAAAGAAATTACAAAAATGAGCAAGATGGACAAGGTAAAAGTGCCTGAGGGGCTTGAATTCAGCAAAGTCTTCGGCTTGACCAGGGAAGCCGTGGAAAAATTGGAAAAATCTAACCCAAAAACCATTGGCCAGGCCAAGAAGATCCCTGGTTTAACACCGGCGGCTCTTTTCAACCTTTACCTTTACCTCAAATCCCAAAAAAGAAGACCTGAGCGGAAGAAATGTTCCACGTGAAACATTAGGAGCTTATGGGAAAAGCTATCGCTGTCGCCAATCAGAAAGGCGGAGTCGGGAAGACGACCACCGCGGTCAACCTTGCCGCCGCCCTTGCTCTGAAAAATAATCGAGTCTTGATTATCGACCTCGACCCCCAGGGCATGGCAACAGCCAGCCTTGGGAAGGCCAAGGAGCCCCAGAAAGGAATCTACCAAGCTCTGATGAACGGTCAAAACATGATGGACCTTGTGCAGGGAACGGAATTAGACAACTTTTATATTTGTCCCTGTTCCGCTGAGTTATCTGGGGCTGAAGTGGAGCTGTATTCTATAGAGAACCGGGAAAAAAGGCTCCGCGAATCTTTAGACAAGATTAGGAGAAACTTTCATTTCATCTTCATCGATTGCCCGCCCTCCCTCGGGTTTTTGACGATAAATGCCCTGGCGGCCGCAGATTCTGTCTTGATTCCTATTCAATGCGAGTTTTTATGTATGGAGGGCATCCCCGATCTATTGGCTATTTTTGATGAAGTCCGGACTTACTATAACCAAACTCTCTCTATTGAGGGGATAGTGCTAACGATGTATGATGAGCGGACAAACCTCTCTAAGCAGGTTGCCGCAGAGACCAGGAAGTCCCTCAAGGCCATTGTCTTTGAAGTCGTCATTCCAAGGAGCGTGAGGCTCGCTGAAGCACCCAGTTTTGGCAAACCGGTCGTGCTTTATGATATAAAATCCAGGGGAGCAGAGGCTTATTTGAATCTGGCTCAGGAGATGCTCGCGAAATGACAAAAAAAGCTTTAGGAAAAGGTTTGGGGGTATTTTTGCCCGATGACTATGGAATCCTCAAGGATGAGCGCTATGCTGAGGTGGATATTGAAGATGTCCTGCCCAATCCTGTTCAGCCGAGGGTTAGGTTTGACCAAAAGTCGATCGAAGGGCTGGCCCAGTCCATCAAAGAATCTGGGGTGCTCCAGCCTATCCTTGTGGTTCCAGATGGCGAGAATTATAAGATCATAATCGGTGAAAGAAGATGGAGGGCAGCCCAAAAAGCCGGGCTGAAGAAAATTCCCGTTCTCATCCGCTCAATTCCTAAGGAGCGTCAGCTTGAAACCTCTCTGATCGAGAACCTGCACCGGGAGGATTTGAATTCCTTAGAGGTTGCCCTGGTCTATAAGAGAATGATTGAGGAGCTGCATTACAGCCAGCAGGACATCGCAGACCGCATCGGCATGGACAGGACGTCTGTCACCAATTATCTTCGACTTCTCACTCTCCCCCGTGTTGTTCAGGACTATCTTGCCCAAGACAAAATTTCCATGGGGCATGCCAGGGCTCTTGTCTCTGTCGAAAACTCAGATTTCCAGATATCCCTTGCCCAGGAAATCGTGCGCAAGAACCTGACTGTAAGAGATGTCGAACGAATCATTTCCAGGTTGAAAAAGCAACCTCTTCAAGTCCAAAGGGAGAAAAAAGCCGACCCCGACCTTCACGCTGTGGAAGAGGAACTGGTTAAACTCTTGGGGACTAAAGTCTCTATATTGGGCAGCCGGAAAAAGGGGGCCATAAAAATTTTCTATTTTTCTCTGGATGACCTCAACAGGATCTATGAGGAAATCAAAGGAGCTCGTTCATGAAAGAAAAAAAGAAAGAATATGACGAGAACAAGATAACAGGCTTTTTTGATAAAGACACAGAATTTAAAGGCGACCTCACTTTTAAGGGGGCCTTCCGCATTGATGGTTATTTCAAGGGGACGATCAATTCTGACTCGATGTTGATCATTGGCGAGCAAGGAAAAGTCGAAGCCGATGTAAAAGTCGGATACGTTGTCATTAGCGGAGAGATAAAAGGGACAATTCGGGCGACGAACAAAGTGGAGGTCCACAACCGCGGCCGAGTCATTGGGACGGTCATAACCCCCAAGCTGGCCGTGGAAGAAGGCGCTTATCTTGAAGCCAATTGTCAGGCCGGGGAACAGGTCACAACGGCTTCGCCAGAAACAAAAAACAAGGAGGGGGCTGGCTCTTGAAAGCCGCCGCTGCCATTATACCCGCACGGTATCAGTCAACCCGGTTCTTAGGGAAGCCGTTGGCTTTCATCCTGGGAAAGCCTATGATCCAGAGAGTTTATGAGGGCGTCAGTCGGGCAAAGCTTATTGACCGCATTATTATTGCCACAGATGACGAAAGGATATTGCGGGCCGCTGCAGAGTTCGGGGCTGAAGCTGTGATGACGTCAGCCAGGCACCGTTCGGGAACGGAGAGGGCTGCCGAAGTGGCGCAAGGCTTGAAAAGTCCGTTGATCGTCAATGTGCAAGGCGATGAGCCTCTCATCACCGGGAAAATGATAGATCAGTTGGTCGAGGGACTTCAAGATGCCGCAATCCCTATGGCGACTTTGATGGCTAAAGTCTATGACCTTAACCTCATTCATGAGGCGCACATCGTTAAAGTGGTGGCTGACAAGGAAGGGTATGCGCTTTATTTTTCCCGGACGCCTCTCCCCTACCAGGCTTCAGATTTTTTTTATCAGCATGTCGGCATCTACGTCTACCAAAGAGAGTTCCTCCTTCAATTCGCCAGGATGAGACCCACACGGCTTGAAAAGCTGGAGAAATTAGAGCAGCTCAGGGTTCTAGAGAATGGCGGCAGGATAAAAATGATTGAAGTTCCTTCTCCGACCTTGAGTGTGGATACGCCTCAGGATATAATCAGGGTCGAAGAATTCCTGAAGAAGAAAAAAAATGGCTAAATACATCTTCGTGACGGGCGGCGTTCTTTCTGCGTTGGGGAAGGGGATTGCGGCGGCATCGATCGGCAGGCTGCTCGAAAGCCACGGCTATAAAATTACTCTCCAAAAATTTGACCCTTATCTGAATGTGGACCCGGGAACCATGAGCCCTTTTCAGCATGGCGAAGTCTATGTCACAGATGACGGAGCCGAGACAGACCTCGACCTCGGCCACTATGAACGGTTCACTTCCACCCGGACATCCAAGGCCCACAATTGGACCGCCGGCAAGATTTATGAGACCATTATCCGGAAAGAGCGAAAGGGAGAATTCTTGGGCAAGACCGTCCAGGTCATCCCTCACGTGACCGACGAGATCAAGCGGGCTTTTGCTGCCGTTTCGGACGAAAACGATATCGTCATCGTCGAAATAGGCGGCACGGTTGGAGACATCGAAAGCCTCCCTTTCCTTGAAGCCACGCGCCAGATGCGACTTGCCCTGGGGACCGAGGACACGCTTTTTGTCCATCTGACATTGGTCCCATATATCCCGACGTCGGGAGAACTGAAAACCAAGCCGACTCAGCACAGTGTCAAGGAGCTACGCGCCATCGGAATCCAGCCCGACATTCTGCTCTGCCGGACCGACCGGTTTCTGACCCCTGATATCAAGGGCAAAATATCGCTTTTCACCAACGTTCCACTGGAAGCGGTTATCACCGCCAAGGATGTGAAAAATATTTACGAGATTCCCCTTATCTTCGCCGCCGAAGGGTTGGACACCTATATTCTCAAGAAGCTCAACCTGCCCCCCAAGAAAAGGAATATAGGACCCTGGCGGGAGCTTGTGAAAAAGATGGAAAACCCCAGAGATGAGGTGACCATTGCCTTGGTCGGGAAATACGCGGGCCTGCAAGATTCCTATTTAAGCCTAAAAGAAGCCTTGATCCACGGAGGGGTGGCGCACGGGCTCAAGGTCAACATCTGCTGGATCGAGGCCGAGGAGTTGGAGAAGGGCCAGCTCGAGGATGCCTTGGGCGATAAAGACGGGATTCTCGTGCCCGGTGGGTTTGGCATCCGGGGGATCGAGGGCAAGATCAGGGCTATCCGCTACGCCCGTGAAAAAAAAGTCCCTTATTTCGGGATCTGCCTGGGGATGCAGTGCGCCGCCATCGAATTCGCCCGCCACGCGGCCGGGCTCGAGCGGGCCAACAGCGCCGAATTTGACCCGGGAACGCCGCATAAAATCTTTTTTCTCTGGAGAGAGCTCCAGCCGGACCATGACCTGGGCGGGACGATGAGGCTCGGCGAGTATTCCTGTCATCTGGGAAAAGACTCCTTTTCCTATCGGGCCTATCGGAAAACTAATATCAAGGAGCGGCACCGCCACCGCTATGAATTCGACCCGGCCTATGAAGAGAAACTCGCCCGAGCCGGCCTCTTCTTTTCCGGCCGGAATCTTGAGCACAAGCTGGTCGAAATCATCGAGATCAAGGACCATCCCTGGTTTTTAGGATGCCAGTTCCATCCGGAATTCAAGTCCAAGCCGCTCAAGCCGCATCCTTTGTTTAAAGATTTCATCGGAGCAAGCTATGCCCATCGCCTCAAAAAAAGCAAAAAGCGTAAGAATAAGTAAAGGCGTTACGATCGGTGGGGCAACACCGCTCTTCCTCATCGGAGGGCCCTGCGTCATCGAAAGTGAAGAGCACGCTCTTTCTTTAGCGCGGGAGATCAAGAAAGTTTGCGCGGCGCTCAAAGTTCCGTTCATTTTCAAAGCTTCCTACGATAAAGCCAACCGCTCCTCCTTGAAATCATATCGCGGGCCCGGGCTCACAAAAGGATTGGAAATTCTGAGGCGCATCAAGGAAGAGCTTTCCATCCCGGTGCTTTCCGATGTCCATGAAACTTCGCAGGTGGAGAAGGCCGCCGAGGTTTTGGATGTCATCCAGATTCCTGCTTTTCTCTGCCGCCAGACAGACTTGATTGTCGAGGCCGCTAAAACGCAGAAGCCGCTCAACCTCAAAAAGGGGCAGTTCCTCTCCCCGCAAGAGATGGAGAATGCCGTAGAAAAAGTTATCAGCCAAGGGAATGAACGCATAATCCTCACTGAAAGAGGAACATTCTTCGGCTACAATAATTTGGTTTTTGATATCCGCTCCATTCCGATCATGAAGAGATGGGGATTTCCAGTCGTCATCGATGCGACCCACATCGTCCAGAAGCCGGGAGGCAGGGGAGCGGCGTCGGGCGGCGAAGCGGATTTCATACCTTATATGGTCAGGGCGGGTGTGGCCGTCGGGGCTGACGGCATTTTTATCGAGGTCCATGACAACCCGGCTCAAGCCCTCTCGGACGGCTATAATTCATTGATAATAAATAAATTAGAAGGGATTCTGCGCTCTGCCTTGAGCGTCAAAAAAGCCCTCGATGATGAAAATGTCTCGTAGGAAAGCCGCAATCATGAAAAAAAACGATATCATCCAAACGGGAAAGGAAGTCTTAGAGATCGAGGCCAAGGCCGTGTCTTCTCTTGTTCCCCGATTAGACGATCATTTCGCCAAAGCGGTTGACCTTCTTTCCAAAATAAAATCCCGCGTTATCGTTACGGGCATGGGGAAATCGGGTCTTATCGGCCGCAAAATCGCGGCCACACTGGCAAGCTGCGGCACTCCGGCGCTGTTCATTCACCCCGCCGAAGCCGGCCATGGCGACCTGGGCATGATCCTCAAGGATGATGTGATCTTGGCCATTTCCTACAGCGGCGAGACGAAAGAGATAGCCGACCTCCTGGATTTCATCAAGAGAATCGGGGTGAAGCTCATCACCATCACCGGCAACAGAAAATCGAAGATCGCCAAGTACAGCGATATTATCCTCGATGCCAAAGTCGAGAGAGAAGCCGGGCCGAAAGACATGGTCCCCACGGCCAGCTCGACGGCTGCCCTGGCCCTGGGTGATGCGCTGGCCATTGCCTTGATGAAGAAGAAAGGATTCGGTGAGGAAGATTATGCTCATTTCCACCCCAAAGGCCAGCTCGGCAAAAAGCTCCTCAAAGTGGAAATGCTCATGCATACGGGGGACGAGATTCCTTGCGTGCTCACGGATACCCCCATGATCCAAGTCATCGAGGAGATGACGCGCAAGAAGCTGGGCATGACCTGTGTTGTGGACGGGAAAAATAGTCTCTATGGAGTTATCACCGACGGTGACTTAAGAAGGATGATGAGGAAACACAAAGAGGGTCTTTTTCAAAAATGCGCCCGGGACTGTATGACAGCCGATCCCGTCACTATCGATAGGGAAGACCTGGCGACCGAAGCCTTGAACCTGATGGAGGGAAAAAAGATCACCTCTCTGGTTATCAAGAACACAGAGGGCAAAGTGGAGGGGATCATTCACCTCCATGACCTGTGGCGGACGGAGATGTTCTGATGACAAAGGAGAAGAAGAGGGCGCTTTCAATTAAAATGATCATTATGGATGTGGACGGGACATTGACGGACGGCACCCTATTTGTCCTTCCCGATGGGGAAGAGGTTAAATCTTATAATGTGAAGGACGGCCTGGGCATCCTGCTCGCGCAACTGGCCGGGATCAAAACGGCCATCATCAGCGGCAAAACCTCTAAATCTTTGGAGATAAGGGCAAAGAAGCTCAGGATCGACGAACTCCGCCAGGGCATTCTGGACAAAAAGCCGGTGCTCGATGAAATTTTAAAGAAATACCGTTTAAAGGCCGAGGAAGTCGCTTATATCGGCGATGACCTCGGAGACCTCGAGGTGATCAGGTCGGTGGGGTTGGCTGGGGCGGTGGCCGATGCCCATCCTGTTATAAAAAAACACTGCCATTTCATTTGCCGCCAGAGCGGAGGAAGAGGCGCGGTTCGCGAGTTCATCGAATTCATCCTCGAATCCCAGGAGAAATGGGGGATGGTCGAGAAGAAAGTCAAAGATTTGTTCAAGAAAAGGCACTGATTTTATCGGGAGGGAAAAGTGGACATCAACCCGAAAATATTCAGGGAGTACGATATCCGAGGGATTGTTGATAAAGACCTCACCCTGGAATTCGTAGAGTTCTTGGGCCGGGGAATCGGGACCTACTTTCGAGAGCACGGGAAGAGGGAAGCGGCGCTGGGAAGAGACAGCCGCCTGAGTTCGCCGGCTTACGCTGAAGCCATAACCAAAGGGCTTCTTTCCACAGGGTGCAATGTGGTTGACCTTGGTGTCATCCCGACGCCTCTTCTTTATTTTACCGTCTTCTTCAAAAAGAAAGAGGCGGGAGTTATGATTACGGGTTCCCACAACCCGCCGGAGTATAACGGTTTCAAAATGATGGTCGGCGAAGAGACTCTTTACGGAGAAACAATTCAACAAATATACGCTCTCCTCAGAGACAAAAAGATAATCCGGGATTATGAAGGGACAAGAACGTCTTACGATATCATTCCTGATTATGAGAGCTATCTCCTAAAGGACATAAAGCTTAAGAGGAAACTGAAAGTCGTCCTGGATGCGGGCAACGGCACAGCCGGGTTCGTCGCTTCGCCGATCTTCAAGAAGCTCGGCTGCGAAGTGCTGGAGCTTTACTGCGAGCCGGATGGCCGGTTTCCCAATCATCATCCGGACCCCACGCTCCCAGAGGCTATGGAGGAGCTAATCCGGGAGGTCAAGGAGACAAAAGCGGATTTTGGCGTGGGCTATGACGGAGACGGGGATAGGCTCGGCGTTGTCGATGATCAGGGGCGCCTGCTCTGGGGCGACCAGCTGATGATCGTCTTCTCGCGGGATATCCTTCCCGCAAACCCAGGCGCTCCCGTTATCTCGGAGGTCAAAGCCTCGAAGCTGCTCTATGAGGAAATCAGCAGGCTCGGAGGCCGGCCGATCATGTGGAAGACGGGCCACTCGCTGATCAAGAAAAAAATCAAGGAGGAGAAGGCTCTCTTAGCCGGGGAGATGAGCGGCCATATCTTCTTTGCTGACAGATACTTCGGGTTTGATGACGCTATCTACTCTTCAGCGCGGCTGGCAGAGATTCTGTCGCGCTCGGATAAAAAACTGTCGGAAATGATGGCCGACCTTCCCAAAACGTACTACACGCCTGAAATCAGAATCTATGCCTCAGACGAGGTGAAATTCAAGATCGTAGAAGATGTCAAGAAGGTGCTCGCCCAGAAATATCCTATCATCGACATTGACGGCGTGAGAGTGAACTATCCTAAAGGCTGGGCGCTGGTCCGGGCCTCCAACACGCAGGCGGTCCTGGTTCTTCGGTTCGAGGCGGATACGCCGGAGGACCTCGAATCGATCCGAAAAGAAGTCGAAAAGACCGTCGAGAATGCCATTAAAAAATTGGAGAATTCCTGACCTTGAGGCGGGGGATGAAGCTTAACACTGTGATCATGGCGGGCGGGAGCGGCACTCGCTTCTGGCCTTTGAGCCGGGAAAACAGGCCGAAGCAGTTCCTTCCGATTGCGGGCGAAAAGACCATGCTCGAGGAGACGGTCGAACGCCTCTTGCCCCTCATCCCGCATGAAAACATCTTTACCATCTCGAACGCCGAGCAGGCAAAATTCATTAAGCGGTTGCTCCCCAAACTTCCTGCCGCGAATATTCTTGTTGAACCGCAGGGGAAGAATACGGCTCCTTCTTTGATTCTGGCCACCGCCTCAGTTTATCTCAAAGACCCGGAAACGGTTGTCGCGGCGCTTTGTGCTGACCATCTCATCAGGGAGAAAGAAATCTTCTTGAAAAAGCTGGAGGCATCAGCCGAAGCCGCCTCAAAGAATGACGTTATCGTCACGTTCGGCATACCGCCGACTCATCCGGCAACGGGCTATGGCTACATCCATTTTTTAAAAAGAAATCCTTCTAAGATTCGAGACGAGTCATTCTATTCAGTCCGGGAATTCAAGGAGAAGCCGGATTATAAGCAGGCCAAGAAATTCTTAGCGGCCGGCCGGCATTTTTGGAACTCCGGGATGTTCATCTGGCGCGCGGGCGTGTTCGCCCAAAAGCTGGAAAAGCATGCGCCATCTTTGTTCCCCTACTGGAAGAGGATCATCAAGGCGCTGAAGAAAAAGGACAAGGCCGAGATCGCTGCGGTATTCCATGAAATTCCATCCATATCCATTGATTATGCCTTGATGGAAAAAGCGGAGGGCGTCCTGATGAATGAAGGAAAATTCGGCTGGTCCGATGTCGGCGCCTGGTCTTCGCTCGCCGAGATCTGGGCGAAGGACAAGGCCGGCAATGCCCTCCGAGGGGAAGGCATCCTCCTCGACTCACAAAATTGCCTCCTCTATAGCCCGCAAAAGATGACGGCCCTCGTCGGGCTTAAGGATGTGATCGTTGTCGATACAGCTGACGCCTTGCTTGTCTGCCGCAAGGACCACGACCAGAAAATCAAGGACATCATCGAGGCCCTCAAGAAGAAAGGCAAGAAGGAATATCTCTGATTTTCCGAGATTATCAACATCGGGAAAAAAGATGATTATGGTGAGCATCTTAAGCGGGGAGGGAGAGGAAAAATGGAAGTTAAAGAGAGAAAAGAGTTAGAAGTCAGAGTGGATAAAAGGCATGTTATTTCGATCGGGGAAAGGCTGTATGCAGAGAGCGTGGAGCTCCTCCGCGAGCTTATCAACAATGCCTATGATGCCGACGCCACCGAAGTCTACGTGGAAATTACTCCGGATAGAGTCGTGGTCCAAGATAACGGCACAGGAATGGATTTGGAAGGGCTAAGACAGTATTTCGTCATCGGTTCTGAAGAAAAGGTTCTTCATTCCATTTCACCCAAATTCGGCCGGGAAAGGATCGGCCAGTTCGGCATCGGGAAATTTGCTTCGCTGGCAGCCGCCTCCCGGTTTGAGGTTGTCACCCAGCATGGAGATTTTGCCGCCAGGGTCATATTTGACAAAAGAGCTTGGGAAGAATCAAAGGATAAATGGCATCTTCCCTGCGAGATTCTCGTTTCCGACGCCGCGAGGGGAGATGGGACCTCTGTCATCCTCGCACATCTCTCGAAAAGCTTGGACATCGAAGAAGCTGAAGAGATCATCAGGGACGGAGTCCCATTGAAAGCCCCGAATTTTTCTGTTTATCTCAATAAGCGGAGGATTTCACCTAAAAGCCTCATCGGTCAAAATATTCCGGTGCTGGAAGGATGCCCCTATGGGTTGGTTTCCGGAGAAGTTGTTATCGTCCCCACTTCCATGGCCTCGACCAAAGACCTGGGCATTGATATCAAGGTAAAAGGAGTCACCATAAAAAAGGACCTCTTCGGCATGGAAACATGGGGAAAGGCAGTAGCCAGGATAAAAGGAGAAATAAGCGCGAATTTTCTTCCTTTGACCAGCGACCGTTCCAACTTCCTGACGGATTCCGACGAATACCAGGCCTTTCTCAAAGTCATGGAAAAGATCATCGGTCTGATAAAGAAAGCGCTCGGTAAAGAGGCTGATCAAAGACAGGACCGGATGGCCGGTCGGGTCGTCAATGAGGCCTTGCAGAGAATCCACAAAGCCCTCGCAAAAAATCCGGAATTTTCTCCCTTCGGACCCATTCCCTATGGTGAAGAAATGGGGGTTGGCGGTGGAGCTGTAGTTGAGGCTGGGAAAAAGAAAGCTGAGCGAGAAGTCAAGCCCCAAGGAAAAAAGGCAGAGGCGCTTCAAAAACCCAGAGCCAAAAGGAGGCGCCATCCTCTTGTCAAAAAGATCACCCCCAATGCCATCGTCCGCCGGATAAGGATGGGAGAACAAAGCATCTCTGTCTGCCTCGATTTTTTCGGAGAATCCGGCCCGGAATGTTTTTCTGAAGGCAATGTCGTCTATATCAACCGTGACCACCCGCTTTTCAAAAGGGAATCCCGCAAATCAGCCACCTATACCATGTATATTGCGCGTCTAATGACCCAAGAAATCTCTCTTATGAAAGAAACGAAGAGTCCCCGCCTCGCCTTCAACCGTCAGAGCAAGCTCCTCAAGGATGCTTTTGCCGAAAATTAGTTTTATAGGACTTTCCTTTTTGTCGCTGCCCTGATTTATCGCCCTTTTTGGCTCGGATAACATGAACCGACGTCCCGAATTGAATATATCGCTGGCGCCCTTGGAAAAGACTCTGTTGATTAGGAGAGATATTCGGCGCCGGCCTCGGCCGCCAGGAGGGCGACCTGCTCGAAAACAGGTGGCGGGGGAGGTTTTTCGGCGATGATGCCGGGATGAAGCTCTTGTCCTGAGACGGCTTTCAGATATTCCCGGAGAGACCGCACCGTACAGTGACAAAGTTCCCCGAGAAAACGACCATCGGTACTTCCGAAGGCTTTATGAAACCTGCGAGAATTGTTCCTCCCAGAAGGGTTCAACTGGCTGTAAAACTCTCGTTCTAGATTCTTAGGAGGCATCTCGACTGCGGCCGCCCGAAGTGCGGGTTTGCTCGAAGCAAGAGGCCGAGCTGGCGATCACATCTTTTATTTGGCACAGCTTTTCCCCGTCAAGGTGACGGGTCTTGTGGGCAAAGAGCCGGCCCATTTCGCCCCACTCGTGCCAGACCTCGCGCAACTCATCGCGCATCTCGTGACTCCAGCCGCTCCACTAATCCTTATTGCCTTGATTTTAGAAGGGGATTTGATTAGAATGAACGCCTCTCATGCAAGCGCCAGCCGCTCACTTTTCCTCTATTTGCTTGTCCCGTTTTTTCAAAATTTCAATATAAGGGGGTCTCATGAAAAGGTCGATCTTGCTTGTCCTTTTCTTGGCTATCTGTTTGGCGAGCCTCTCCCAGGCGGCCGAGTTTGGCTATCCCGTTGGAGGCGAGCCCTGGTATTTCCTTAAGGCGAACTTCTCTGACACATCTGCGCTTGGGCAAGGCCTCTGGAGAGTTACCCGAGTCCAGGCGAACGGCATTCGGGTCAGGGATTTCACTCTTTTCCAGAACGACGAAGAAACCCTGAGTCCGGAAATTAACGGCGAACTTCCCTTCGACCTCAAAGCCCGGCTGAGCTGGCAGGCCGGGAAGGCGTACGAGCTTAGCGTCCAACTTGAAAATGCGAAAACGAAGAAAACCGCCTCCTTGAGCACGAAGGCCTCAGCTCCGGCTCAGAAAGGATACTGGAATCCCGATTGGAAAAACTACCTGGCGCTTGTTGTCGCCGAAGAGCACGGCGTTGAGCGCTCAACCTATCCTGTGCATGCCACAGTCGGACTCCTGGCCGACTACATCAGGGCTCCGGACGAGGTCAGGGTTGTCAAAGTCGAGAAAGAAGGAAATGATGTTCGCTACACCGAAATCCCCTGCCAGGTCTATGACTTTATCAAATGGGAAGATAAGAAAATCCTGGCCATTGAAGAAAAAGATGAAAAAACAGGGCAGCGCATTTCCCGTTATCATCCGACGACTTCTCTGAGCGTGGCCTTCTTGGCCTGCCTCAAGCCCCGCGAGAAAAGCACTTACCTCGTCTTCTACAACAACCCTTCTGCCCCAAAACCTGCCTACACCAGCGACTTAAAAGTCCAGGGCGCCGGCATAGGCAAAAGCATTGAAAATAATTTTTATATGGCCACGCTGAACAAGAAAAGCGGAGTGCTCTATGAGATCACTGACAAATCTTCCAAAATCCGCCTCGAGCACAAACTTGAGACCAACGGCTCCATCCATTGGAATCCCTGTGTTTATTCGCCTCCACATGCCTGGTATCACACCTCTGATTGGGAAAATCCGCCTTTTGTGGAAGTGAACGGACCTGTCTTTTACTCGCTCCGGATCGCGGCTCCACTCCCCTATTATCCCAGCGTGCTCGCGAGCGTGACCTACCGTTTCTACGCCAACACGCCATATATCCTTGTTGAGACGACCATTGAAATCACCGATAATCTCTTTGTCCAGGCCCTCAGGAATGGAGAGATAGTATTCAACAAGGCTGTCTTCAAGAAAGTCGGCTATAAAACGATCGGGGGCGAGGTTAAAATCATCGACCTCAGCCGCACCCGGATGCATCCTGGCCATGTCATTACCCTCAGGCCGGACATACCCTGGGTAACGTTTTATAACGAAGAGAAAGGTGCCGCTTTTGCCAACCTCTACCTCGACCTGACCATGACCAATGTCGAAGGCGGAGACGCTTCTTCGGAGCAGCCCTTCGTTTATATCCAGCACGGGCCTTGGTATTATCTGGCCAGAGGGCTCGTTTATTCTTTCGGGACTAATAATCAGACGCGAATGCTTCCTGTCCGGAAAGGAAGCGTCTATTATGAAAAGAACGTTTTTTATCCTTTCTCTTTCAAGAAAGACCAGAGCTATTCAACGCTGGTGGATAAAACTTACAGCATGCTCAAATACCCCCTGAGCATTGCGGAATCCATTGAAACCTATCCGGAAAGTCCGGAAGGATGGGTTGTCCCCATTCTCACCGAACCCTTTGAAGAGGGCGTCAAGGAAGCCATAGGACATCGGCTCCCAAGGTTTGGTCAGGGTGGCAAG